>JABFRG010000522.1 GCA_013141295.1 Polyangiaceae bacterium | reverse complement strand
TGGCGCAGCGGAGGCACTTCGAGACATTTCGCTATCTCCAAGCGACCTATCGCGCCGAGCCGCGACTCTACGTGGCTTCGTGCCGCACCGCCTTCTCTTCGCGCACGCCCGGGCAAGACGTGCGCGTGACCCTCGACCGCGCGCTCGCGTACCAGCCGGCGCACGGCCTCCTCTTTCGACCCGAAGCCGGCGCGTGGCGGTCTCTCTTGGCCGCCGCCACCAACCCGCGCTGGGCTGGCCTCGCGCCGGTGCTCATCGAGTGCAAGTTCCGCGGCACGGCGCCGCGCTGGCTCGGCGAAGCCACGCAGCGGGTGGGCTTGGTGCGAACCGCCTTCTCCAAATACACGACGGCGGTGGCACGCTCTACCGGGAGGTGCGAATGATGATGCTCGGTCGCGTGGGGTGGGAGCTGCCGCTGGCATCGCTGGTGCTGGCCTTCGCGCTCTCGCTGGCCATTGCCCTCGTGTACAACGCCACCTATCACGGGGTGGGGTACGTGCGGAGCTTCGGCGAGACGCTGGCGCTGGCCGGAATCGTGTCGGCGTTGGTCATGCTGGCGGTCGGCGACGACATCGCGCGAGGGCTCGGCGTGGTGGGCGCCCTCACCCTCATTCGCTTTCGCAGCAACCTGAAAGATACCCGCGATCTCATCTTCGTCTTCACATCGCTGGGCGTCGGCATTGCGTGCGGAGTACAGGCATTTGGCGTGGCCTTGGTGGGTACCGTCGTGTTCTCTGTCAGCGTCGCCTTGCTCGCCCTCACTCGGGTGGTGGCCCGCCCCCGCTTCGACGCAGTCCTGCGGCTACGCGGCGCGCTCGGTCGTACCGGCGAGGTCGAGCTGCTCAAGGTCCTGGAACGCCACTGCCGGGCGCTCGCGCTATTGGAGATCCGCCGGGACCAAGGCGACACGCACGAGTACGCCTACCAAGTGCAGCTCGCGCGCTCCTCCGGCGCGGCCCTGGTTCGCGACGTGGAGTCACTCCCCGGCGTGGAAGACGCCTCGATGTTCACGCAGGACGAAAGCCTGGAGATGTAAGTGGGCGACACCGACCTGGCTCCCACTCTCGAAGCGCATGCCGACGGCGCTTCGCCGCTGCGCGGCTTGCCCGGTACTGCGCTGGCTCGCCGGGCGCTGGCCGGTCGCGCGCTTCCGGTGCTGCTCATCGTGGGCGCGCTGGCGACGTTCTACGCGCTGCGCCACGGTCACGTCGTCACCGGCATGGACACGGTCGCATACGCCGACGCCACCCATCACCGGGTCGCGCCGGTGGCGCCCGGGCGCATCGACCGCGTGACCGTCGCGGTGGGCCAAGCGGTGCGGAAGGGCGACGTGGTGGTGGAGATGGACGCCGCGGCGCGCCGCTTAGAGCTGGAGAAGAGCCGCCTGGAGCTGGCCCGTCGCGAAGCGGACCTTCGGGCGGCCGCCCAGACGCAAGACTCGGAGGTGACCCGGAGCGAGCTCTGGGTCTTGAAGGCCAAGGCCGACGAGCGCGGCGACCGCGCGGAGCTCGCCGAGCTGCGGAGTCGCGTGGTGCGGCTGGACCAGCTGGTAGCCGACAAGCTGGTGGGCAGCAGCGAAGCGGAGCGCGCCAAGGAGCGCCTGCGTGCCCTCTCCGCACGCGTGGAGACCTACGATCAAGCGACGCAGCTGGGCCGCGGAGGTCTGGCAGCGTCGACCGGACCGCGCTCGCAGCACCAGACCGACGTCGAAGCGCGTCTGGAGCCGCTGCGGCAGGCGATCCAGGTGCAGCGGGCGGCCATCGCGCTGCTGGAGCTGGAGGTCGCCGAGCTCACCGTCAAGGCGCCTTGCGACGGCGTGGTCTCGGTGCTCGTGCGTCAACCCGGCGAAGTGGTGGAGGCCGGCGCCGAGATCGTGACCCTGGTGACGGCGCGCCCCAAGACCGTGGTGGCCATGCTCTCGGAGCAAGCGGTCGAAGGGGTGAGACCCGGCGCTGTGGTCGACGTGAAGCGCAACCAGTTCACGTCCGCCAGTTACCCGGGCCGCGTGGTGTCGGTGGCACCGGAGCTGGAAGAGCTTCCGCTGCGCGCGCGCCCTTCACCGCAAACGCCGCTCTGGGGCCGGCGCGTGCTCATCGAGCTCACCATCGACGGCGAGCTCGTCCCCGGCGAGGCCTTCCGTGTCTCGCTCCGCTAGGTCCAAGAGAAGCATGCTGCAATGGACCCTCTTCGCCCTTGGATTCGCGGCCTGCGCTACCGGCGCAGCGGTGGTGAGCTCGCGCGCGACGCCCGTCGGGGAAACCGCCACGGAGCCGCTCAAGGTCCCGGAAGCGCTCTCCCGGCGCACCGCGCTGGAGCTTTCCGGGCTGGTGTGGGCACCGCGCATTCGGCGCTACCTCGCGGTGAGCGACGACGTCACCGACGGTGGCCGCAAGCACGCCCCGTGGATCTTCACCATCGACGAGCAGGGGCGCATGGACGCCGACCCCCTCACCGTGGGCACCGCCGACCTGAACGATCCGGAAGCCATCTGCGCAGGCCCCGACGGAACGTTCTTCGTCGCCACCTCGCATTCGGTGAGCAAGCACGGCAAGCTCGAGCCCGCCCGGAGGCGTCTGCTCCACCTCGGCCTCACCGGCAACGGGCAGTCGCCGCTCGGTGCGACCCTGGCGGTGCTCGGCGAAGTGGACCTCACCACCGCGAAGAGCGAAGCCGGTGGGCCCGCCCTCCCCGCGGGCCTCGACGTGGAGGCGCTCGCGTTCTCTGCGGACGCGCTCCTCATCGGGCTCAAGGCCCCGCTCACCGAGGACGGCAGCGCGCAGATATTCCGCTTCGCCGACCCGGCAGCGCACGTGCGCGCAGCCACGATTCCCCCGGGCGCCATCCGCCCGGCTACGAATGTGCGTCTGTGCTTTCCCGACGCCTCGCCCCGCGTGTGTCAGGGCATCGCAGACCTCCTTCCGTTGCCGGAGGGCGGCTTCTTGCTACTTGGCAATGCGCCAAAAGGGTCTACCCCCGACGGCGGCGGAGCGCTCTGGCATTGGCCCGCGGAGAACGCGACGCCGATACTGGTGCGGCGCTTCGCCGGCCTCAAGCCGGAGGGCATCGCCTTGGCGCCGGGGCCCGGCGAAGTGCGAATCGTCTTCGACACCGACGGCCATACGCCGCTCTGGCTGCGCACTTCGGTCGCTGCTTCCACGTCGAAACAGGAAAAACACCTGGGTCGCTGATCGCTTTTCTCGTCTTCGTCACACAGGAGTCTCATTGCCATGAAGTCGTCACTTCACGTGGTCGTCCTCGCCTCGTTCGCCGGAGCGTGCAGCTCGAGCTCGCCCGCAGTCGTCACGTCGACCGAGGACGCCGGCGTGGTGGCCGACGCCGCGCCGGGCGACCCTTCGGTGCTCGCCGGGACGTTCAAGCTGACGCTACAGGGCGCCAGCACCACCACCGCTGCCAGCACCAGCTTGCTGGGGAAGGTGTACGATGGCGCGACGCCCGCCGACACCATCTGGACCACGCAAACCGCGTCCGGCGCGTGCAAGCTCCTGATCCCCCACGTACCGTTCTGCGAGACCCCGTGCGGCAGCTCCAAGGCCTGCGTCGCCGACAATACCTGCCAAGCATATCCCACTTCGCGCAGTGTGGGGACGGTGCGCGTACGGGGGGTGAAGACCCAGGATGGCTCTGCCGACTTCAGCATGAGCCCGGTAGCCAACAACTATCAGCCTCCGGCGGGCACCGCGCTGGCATTCCCGCCCTTCTCCGAGGGCGACGCCGTAACGCTCGACGCGGTCGGCGCCTACTACCCGGCCTTCACGCTGATCGGTAAGGGCATAAAGCCGCTGGAGCTGGCGTCGGAGACCTGGAAGCTGAGCACCGGCGCGCCGTTTACCGTGCAGTGGACCGCGGCCACCACCACGCTCGCCACCGTGCACGTGAAGCTCGACGTGAGCCACCATGGCGGGAGCAAAGGGAAGATCGAGTGCGATGGCCCCGACGCCGGCTCTCTGGAGATCGCCGAGCCCCTGATTACCCAGCTCTTGGCGCTCGGCGTCGCCGGATATCCGAGCATCATCGTCTCCCGCGAGAGCGTGAGCTCGGTGGTGGGGCCGCCGGGTCGTATCGAGCTTGCGGTGGCATCGGTGGTGGAGAAGCCGGTGGAGATCACCGGCCTTACCTCCTGCACCAAGAACGAGGACTGCGACGGGGGAAAGACCTGCCAGAGCGATCTCACCTGCAAGTAGGGCGACCGGACCGCGAAAGGACACTTTATGCACACTACACTTGGATTTCGAAATACCCGCTGGGCCTGGTTCTCGTTGCCTCTCTTGGTCGCCGTGGCCTGCGGAGGTTCCAGCACCGCGGTGGGCCCGGATGCCGGCGCGTCCGGCAGCTCGGGCGAAGCCGGCAGCTCGGGCGAAGCCGGGAGCTCCGGCTCTTCCAGCGGCGGTACCGGCGACAAGTTCAGCTTCTTCGTCATCAGCTATCGAGCCATTCAAGATCTCTCCGGGAGCGCCCAGGGCTTCGGCGGCGATCTCCGGTTCGGCGAGACCGGCGCCGGAGCCGGGCTGCGCGGCGCCGACAAGATCTGCGCAGCGGCCGCCGAACGCAGCTTGCCGGGCGCCGGAGCCAAGCCCTGGCGCGCCTTCCTGAGCGCAGCCGCCGGCGAGGACGGCAAGCAGGTGAACGCCATCGATCGCGTGGGCGAAGGCCCGTGGTACGACCGGCTCGGACGCGTGCTGGCCCTGAAGAAGGCGGACCTCCTGGCGGACCGCCCCACCAGCGCCGACGCCGCCATCAAGGACGACTTTCCCAACGAGGACGGCGTCCCCAACCATGCCCCCGACCCGGTGAAGGGAGCGGTGGACAACCACGACATGCTCACCGGCACCGGCACCGACGGAAAGCTGTACGCGGCCAACGCCACCTGCCTCGACTGGACGAGCGCCACCGGAAACAAAACCACCGAAGGCCAGCCGCGGGTGGGGCACTCCTGGCCGCGCAGTGGAGGCCCCGGCGGCGGAGGCCCCGGCGGCGGAGGCCCCGGCGGCGGAGGCATCGGAAGCGGCGCCAACTGGATGTCGTCGCTCACCGAGTCGGGCTGCGCGCCCGGCGTGAACCTGGTGGAGCAAGGCGGCCCCAAGGCCAACGAGGCCACCGTCGGATCCGGCGGTGGCTACGGCGGATTCTATTGCTTCTCCCTCGTTCCCTGAGCTCCCCATGCCCATTCATCGCGCCTCCCTGTTCTTGCTCGCCGTCTGCGTCCTTCTGGCTTCGAGCGCCTGCCCCAGCGCGGACGCACCCACCAGCGCTGGAATCGTCGAGGGCAAATGCGAAATTGCCAGTGGCGACACCAAGACCGAGTATCTGACCCAGATTCACTGTACGCCGGACTTCCAGGCGCTGGCCTCCACGCCCCTGGTGGCCAACATTCCGGGGGCGCGGAGCGTGAAGGTGGTGCTCGACACGGCCGACAAGAATGCCGTGTACTTCCAGAACAGCGTTCTGTTCAAGATTCACTACGAGTTTGCCTCGACGCACCTCTCGGGCGGCGCTCGCCCGCTGGTGCCGCCGCTCGGGCAATTCAACGCGACGGAGTACTACAGCCCGGAACGTCGGTTCATCCTCGGCGCGGTGACCTACTACGAAGGCCCCAAGGTGTGGGCGCTGGAGATCGCGCCCTACGACACTGCGTCCGCGGCCATGATGACCACGCTGTTCCGCACCGTGAAGCAAGCCTCGTTCTTCGGCCCCGGGCTGTTCTTCCATCCCACCTCGGATGCGGTGGCCGCGGAGGCGAAGAACCTGCCTGCCGACATTCCCATCAAGACCACCGACGAGCTCTACGCGGGGATCGACTACCAGCCGCTCTCCTTGGCCACCGGCGTGGGCCAGCTCAAGTTCGTGAAGGCGTCGGACCTGGACACCGCCGACATCTCCTACCAGAACCTCCTGGTCCTCGATTCGGTGCCCAACGACGTGAGCGTGGTGCAGGGTATCGTCTCCGAGGCATTCCAGACGCCGCTCTCCCACGTGAACGTGCTCTCGCAGAATCGCCGCACACCGAACATGGGACTTCGCGGAGCCTTCACCAACACCCAGTTGCGCGCGCTCGAGGGTAAGTTGGTGGAGCTGGTGGTGGCGGCCTCGACCTGGACGATTCGCGAGGTGACCCAAGCCGAGGCCGAAGCGTTCTGGAAGGCGCATCGCCCGGCAGCGGTGACGCTCCCGGCGCTGGACCTCACGGTCACCAAGCTCACCGACGACGTGAGCATCACGCCGGAGCCTGCAGCTGGCGCATCTCTCCGCGATGCGATTCGCGGCGCCGTCCCCGCCTTCGGGGGAAAGGCCGCGCACTACTCGGTATTGCGACGAACGAACAACGTCCCGATCCAGAAGGCGTTCGGAATTCCGGTCTACTACTACAGCCAGTTCATGACCCAGAATGGCTTCTTCGCGCGCGTCGATGCCTTCCTGGCCGATACCACGTTTCGCTCCGACGCCAAGGTGCGCTCGCAACAACTGGACGCCCTTCGCGGCGACATCCTGGCGGCTCCCATCGACAGCGCATTCCAGGACGCCCTGCGGGCCAAGATCACCGCGGAGTATCCCGGCCACAAGATTCGCTTCCGTACCAGCACCAACAGCGAGGACTTGGACGGCTTTCCCTGCGCCGGCTGCTACGACTCGCACACCGGCGACCCCACCAACTGGACCAACGTACTCGACGCCATTCGCAAGACCTGGGCGACGGTGTGGTCGTTCCGAACCTTCGAAGAGCGCGAGTACTACTCCGTCGACCACAAGAGCGTCGGAATGGCGCTGCTGGTTCACAACAACTTCCCCGACGAGGAGGCCAATGGCGTCGCCGTGACCGCCAACCCCTACGATGCCTCGGGCGTGGACCCGGCCTTCTACGTGAACGTGCAGAAGGGCGGCGACGTCGAGGTGGTGGCGCCCCCGGCCGGAGTGTCCAGCGACCAGTTCCTCTACTTCTTCAATTCACCCAATCAGCCCGTCTCCTACCTCGCGCACTCCAGCTTGATCTCCAAGGGCACCACCGTGCTCACGGCGAGCCAGGTGCACCAGCTCGGCGTGGCCCTCGACGCCATCCACACGCGGTTCTCGCCGGCCTACGGCCCGGCCGCCGGCAACCAAGGATTTTACGGCATGGACGTGGAGTTCAAGTTCGACAACGAAGAGAATCCGGCCGCCGCGGCCACGCTCTACGTGAAGCAGGCCCGTCCTTACCCGGGTCGTGGCCAATGAAGCGCATTGACACCGCACTCGTCGTCGCCGCGACGCTAGCGGCGTGCTCCAGCAGCGCCGACACCTCCTCCGCATCGGGCGCCGATCTGGTGGTCAACGAGCTTCGTGCGGTGGGTACCACCGAGTGGCTCGAGATCGCCAACAAGGCGAGCACCGAGCTCGACCTGGGCGGCTACGGTATCGCCGACACCGACAAGAGCTCCAACGGTCCGAAGTATACCGGCGCCAAGCGCTTCCCTGCCGGCACCAAACTGGCGCCCAAGGGCTACGTGTTGGTGCTCTTGAGCAAGTCCAACGCCGGTCAGGGCGTGTATCCCAAGGATGCATGCCTTCCGGAGTCGGACGCCACCTGCTTCTACGCCGAGTTCGGGGTGAGCGCCGGGAGCTCCGAGTCGGTGTACCTGCTCGATCCGCAGGACCGGACCCTCAGCAAGACCACCTACCCCACTGGCGTCGCGGTGGACGCCGCATCCCCCAAGACCGCTTGTCGCATTCCGGACATGACCGGCGACTTCACCACCTGCACTGCGACGCCGGGCAAGGTGAACGCTCCGTGAAGCCCGGTATCCGGCGCCAGCTCGGCGCGCTCGCCGTCGCGGTCGCGCTGCTGACCCGCGCCGGTGCGGCCACGGCGGACACCTACGACGTGGAGTCGCTGGTGCGAAAGGCGCGGAGCGACAATCCGGAGCTGGTGGCCGCACGCTTCGATCGCAGCGCGGCCGAGGCCGACCTGCGAACAGCCTCGGCGCTGGAGAACCCCACGCTGCGGCTGGAGTGGCTGCACATGCAAGAAGACCGCGTCTCGCGCATGGGCTTCGGCGCGGGGCTCGCGTGGACGCCACCGCAGCCCGGCGTGTGGGGCGCGGGCAAGGACGAGGCGCGCGCCAAGATCGAGGTGGTGAAGGCCGACCTGCGAGAGCGAGCGGCGGCGGTGGAGTCCGACGTCCGCAAGCTCTGCGCGGCCATCGACAGCGTGCGCGAGGCCGAGCAGCTCGCAGACCGTTCGGTCGCGACCCGCAAGAGCCTGGTGGAGGCGCTCGCCCGGCGCGTCGACCGCGGCGCATCCACGCGCATCGATCTGGTCACCGCACGGCTGTCGCTCACGCGCGCGGAGCGGGATCGCGATCTCCTGGCGCTGGAGCACGCCCGAGGGCTACGGGAGCTCGCCATGGTGGTGGGGCTGCCGGCGAGCACGTTGCTCGAGCTTCGCGCCCCGGAGCCGAGCGACGAGTCCGATCCTCTTCCGCTGACCGCGCCGTCTCCCCAGCTGTTCGCTGGCGACCGTGGGCGGGCGGAGGCAGCGCAAGCGTCGCTGTCGAAGGAGCGCGCGCGACGCTACCCCTGGCTACAGCTGGCGTCGCTACCGCGCTTCCGCGTGAACGAACAGTCCTCGTATCCGCTCGACTTCGCGGTGGCGGTCGACGTGACGTTGCCCATCTTCGATCAGAACGGCGGGCGCATCGACAAGGCACGTGCGTCCATCGCCAAGCTGGAGGCAGAGCATCGCGCCCACGCCACCGCGGTGGAGGGCGCGCTGGGGATCGCGCGCCTGGAGGTCGAGCGCCGGCGCGACGCGCTGGCCTACCTGGAAGCGTCGGTGGCGCCGCTGGTGAAGGAGCACGGCGCGCTGGTGGAGGCGGCCTTGAAGAACGGCGAGCTGGACATTCCGGCGGTGCTCGCCGCGGACGACGCCGCGGTTCGCGCGCAACGAGACGTGGTGGAGGCTCGCCTGGCGCATCGCCTGGCGCGCATCGCATTGCTGCGATCCCAGGGCGCGTACCTGAGGTCTCCATGAAGCGCCTGACCTGCCTCGCGCTCCTGGCGTGCGGGAGCACGGGCCCCTCCGCAGACGATGCGGGCGCCACCGCTGCCGCGCCCACCCTCCAGCTCGTGAGCGAGAAGCGATTCGACAAGCTCCTGCCGGCCGCCGGAGACTTGGAGGCGAGTGGCCTCACGGTAGTACAGGGCAAGCTCTGGGTGGTGATGGACAACTCCCGGGCGGTGGCCCAGGTCGGGGCCGATCTCGGCTCGGCAACCCTGGGCCCGGGCGCGGCCGGCGCATCGCAGTACGAGGGCGTGACCACGAGCAGCGACGGACGAATCTTCGCGGTGCGGGAGCTGGAGAGCGACGTCGATCGCCGCAGCAAGATCGTCGAGCTGGGCATCGACGGCGCGCCGATCGACGAGGCCTTCGCCGACCGGGTGTTCCCTTCGCGCCAAGGCTTCGAAGGTCTCGCCGCGTTGCCATCGGCGAGCGGCGATCCCACGCTACTGGCGCTATGCCAGGGCAACGAGTGCGACGACGCTCCGAAGGACGTGGGCAAGGGCCGCATCGACGTCCTGCGACGGAGCGGCGCCGGCTGGGTCACAATACGGACGCTGGAGCTCCCGCGGGCCGTGGCCTTCGCGAGCTATTCGGACCTCGCGTTGCGCACGCGGAGCGACGAACGGCTCGACGTGGCCGTCGTGTCACGAGGCTCGAGGGCGCTCTGGCTGGGCGTGCTCGACGCCACCACCGTCACCTTCGTCGGAACGGGTGCAATATACACCTTCCCCGAACGCTACTGCGCCCTCGAGGGCGTCACCTTCCTCTCCGCCAGCACCTTCGCCTTCGCCTCCGACGCCGACAGCGGCTGCAAGAGCACCGAGCAATCGCTGCACGTCTTCGCCCTCGCCGCCGGGTCCTGACGCGCTCGTGGAGTGCTCACCGAGCGCTCACCTCTCGGAACGATGAAAAGTCGCATAACCGAGGCATGCCCAGCTCCCACGACTACGTCGCCGCCATCAATCCCGCCCGCAAGCGCTTCGAGGACGACCCTTCGGTCAGGGCCATCTTCGGTGGCGAGCTCGACCGCACCACGTTCCTGGCGACGCTCCTCTACTTCAACGCCCTGGGGATCGCCATGACCGAGCCGGTGGAGCGATGGATCATGAAGTCCGGCGTTCGCTGCAAGGAGATTGGCATGCCCGCCTTGGGCCGTGCCCTCGAGAAGAGCTCCAAGCTCGAAGCGGCACATCATCGGATGATGATCGACGACGCGACGTTCCTGGTGGGGCTGTGGAACCACGAACTGCCGGCCTTCCCGCTCCGGGTGGAGAGCATCCTGGCCACACCGCCGACGCGTGGCGTCGACTGGTATTGCGCCGTGCACGAGGAATACCTGGCCGGCCCGATGCCCTTCGTCCAGGTGGCGTTCATGCAGGAGATCGAGCGCCTGGCCGAGGGCTACGGTGCGATGTTCGTAGCGAGCGCCAAGCGCATCCTCGGGCCCGGCGCAGCGCAGGGGCTGAGCTTCGTGCACTTCCACATCGCCAACGACGTGGGTCACGCGGCGCTCAGCCACAAGCTCCTGGACGACGTCCTGCGAGAACGCCCCGACTCACTTCCGCAGCTGGTGGCCACCGGCGAAAAGGCCATCGACTCGTACCGCCTCTTCCTGGCCGACGCGGTGACCCTGGGGCGAGAGCTGGTGGCGAACATGGGGCGTTGAAAGAAGCTCGCGGATGCCTCCCTTGCCTGGTGCGTGCTGCCGCCGGTGGCCGGCCCCCACGCACACCTTCGCCCGATCGGCATACACACCACGGCGGAGCGGATCGCTGCGTTCCGCGCCCGCGTCCTCTTCGACGGCGGACGGCGCCCGGCATTTCACCGCGGCGACGACGTGTACGACGACGCCGACCCGCTCGACGCGTTCGCGTTCCAGGTGGCGCTGCAAGCGGACGGGGAGCTCGTCGGATGCATCCGCGTCAACCCGGTCTCGGAGCTCCCTCCCTCGTCCATGGCCACGTTGCTCGGGCCTACGCATACGTCACGCGTCCTCCGCGACCTGGGCGCGCCGCGCAGCACGTGTTGGGACGGCGGGCGCTGGGCCGTCGACCCAGCACGGCAACGGTCCGCCCTCGGCGGCGAGCTCGCCTGCGCCGCCATGGCGGTTGCGCGCTACCTCGGCGGACGCCGTCTGGTGGGAGTGGGGGGCGTCCGGCAGGGACAAGCCGCGCGCCTGGTCTCGCTCGGCGCGGTCTACGTTTCCTCGTGTGCGCCCGTCGCCGTGCCGGCCATGGACGACGAAGTCCGCGTGGTCGTGTTCGACCTCGACTGCATCCATCCGGACGCCATCGAGAGGGTCGAGGGCACGTTGCTGCTCCTCGCGAGCGCCTGGTCTGCGCCGCAACGTACGGTCCCGGTGAACGCCCCTGGGTCGGTGCGAGGAGCGCCGCTCACGGTACCGCGCGCGAAACGGTGAACCCCTTGGCTTTTAGCTTCTCGACGATGCCATCGGGGCCGATGACGTGGGCCGAGCCCACCGCGAAGAAGTAGCTCTTGTCGGGGGCAGCGCGTACCCGCTCGGCGATGCGGTCGGTCATGGTGACGTTGCGGTCGGTGATCATCCGCTTCTTCATCTTCACGTCGAGGGGCTTCTGGCTGTCGGTCTCCTTGTCGAGCGCCGCTTGCAACACCTTGTCGTCGCCCTGGATGTACGACTCGAGGAGATCCTTGATGGGATCCTTCTTCTCCTTCGTGGCCTTGTCGCGACCATCGAGCGCGGCCTCCAGCATCTCCACCTGCTCGGCCGGGGTGAGCGCGTCGAAGATGGCCACCTGCTCTTCCACCGTCTCGAGGCCGCCCACTTCCTTCTTGTCCTTCTGCGCCTCGTTGTAGATGCGCGCGTCGAGCGGCTTGCCGGTGTCGAAGATGTGGTCGAGGAGCGCCACCTGCATGGCCACGAACCACGGCCGCATGTGCTCGAATGGCTTGAACGGCAGCCCCTTGGTGGCGAATGCAAGGCGCGTTCGGTCGAGCGTGGCTTTGGGGACCTCGTCCGCGATGGTCTTGTTGTCGGGAAGGAGCGTCGCCTGCGAGAACCGCATTTGCACCGCCACATCGAGCGGGATCTCGGTGTTCACCACGTTGGCGTTGGCGAGCGCGTCCTTGAGCGCGGGCGGATAGCTCGCGAGGCGCGGATCACCGACGTGAATGGTGCCGAACACATACGACTTCTTCGGCCCGTCGATGACGTACAGAAACGGCCGTGTCCACGCGGCGCTCGCGGCGTTCGTGTCGGCCTTCGGGGAGTCCTTCGCGTTGCTCTTGCACGCGGAAACGAGCAGAACGACCACGAGGGCCGCACAAAGGCGTGTGAGGGCGCGAAAAGACAGGGGAATCACTGACTGTTCAAGGTATCGCACGGCCGGATATTCCCGAAATCGGTTCCCGAAGAATCTTTTCAAGCCGCGGAATCCATTGGAGATTCCGAACTCGCCCCGGATGCACGTTGACGACCGCAAAAAGGCCGCGTAGCCACGCCCCATGAGCGACGCAGGCATGCGCGACACGAGCGACCGTGACCCCGGCTCCCCGCTTCGGCCGCCGGAGACCTTCGAGATCGTGCTGCGGACGAGCCAGATGCTCTCGCCGGTGGTGAAAGAGCTCACCTTCGAGCGCGCCGACGGGAAGGCCATGCATTTCGAGGCGGGCCAGTGGGTGAACCTGCTCATCCCCCAGCAGGAGGGCGAGATCAAGCGCGCCTACTCCATCGCCTCCGCGCCCGGCGGCCACGCGCGCCTCCAGTTCGCCATCACCCACGTCGAAGGCGGCCCCGGCTCCACCTACTTGCACCGCATGGAGGTGGGCGACTCCCTGCGCGCGGTGGGCCCGCAGGGGCTCTTCGTGCGACGGCACGGCGGCCCGGCGCTCTTCGTGGGCACTGGCACCGGCGTCACCCCGCTGCGCAGCATGTTCCAGCACGCCCTCGCCCAGGGAGAGACCGCGCCGCTGTGGCTTCTCTTCGGCGTGCGCCACGAGGAAGACCGCATCTACGCGGACGAGCTCCGGGAGCTGGCGGCCGCCTACCCGAACTTCAAGGTATTCTACACGCTTTCGCAGCCCAAGGGCGGAGCTTGGGATGGCCGCACCGGCTACGTGCAGACCCACGCCCGCGGGCTCTACGAAGAGATGACCGCGCTCGGCCAGGGCGACGTGCACGTGTACATTTGCGGGCTCCAGAAGATGATCGGGAACGTGCGCGATCTCCTGCGCAAAGAGATGGAGCTCCCGCGGCAGCTGGTGCACTCCGAGCGCTACGACTGAGGCTCGAGCACGCCTTCGTAGATATCGTCCACCGGGAGCTCGATGCCGAGCGAGCGGACGACGATGGTCTGGCCCGGACCGTAGGTGCGGAGCACCCAGCCCGCGTCGTCCTGCCGGACGTAGTGCTCGATGCGCACCGAGGCCTGGGAGACGAGCAGGTAGTCGGAGAGCGAGCGGACGCCGCGATAGGCGACGAACTTCTCGCCGCGGTCGAAGGCCTCCGTGGACTCCGAGAGCACCTCCACCACCAGCGTGGGATTCACGATGGTATCGGGATCTTCCGGGTCGAGCTCCGTCGGCTTGCAGATGACGCTCGCGTCTGGATACACGTAGCGGCGGGCGCCGGAACGCGATCGCAACAGGGCGGCCATCCCGATGCGCTGGTCGGAGCCGTAGGGCTGACACGGGCGCCCGCGAAGTCGAACGCCCAGCTCGCGCAAGATCGCTGCAACCAAGAGGTTGTGGGTGGGCGTTCCGCCAGCCATCGCGAACGTTTCGCCGTCCCAGAGGACGTGCTTCTCCGCGCGCGCGCGCTCCTCCGCCAGGTACGCTGCAACGCTCACGGGCTCTCGGGACGCCGGGCCAGCCATGGCGCACATGGTAGCGCAGGGCGGCGGCGGGGACGAGGTGGCGTTCGCGGTAGCGTCGCGGTAGCGTCGGCGCCATGAAGTCGGCATTCGCGTGGACGCTCGGACTCTCGGCCTGCGGAGGAGCTGCCGCGATGCCGCCCGCACCTCCCGCGGAGACCCCGCTTCGGGCGCCGGCGACCAGCACCGCCGAAGCGGCAACGGCGCCGACCTGTCCTTCGCGCATCGACGTGGGCGCGGTGCTGCGCGCGCATGCGGAAGCCTACGGGAGCCCGCGAGCGGTGGCCAACGCGACGCCGTTCACGTTGCGCATGGACGTGACGGTGGAGAAGAAGACCGGCAGCTACGAGCTGGTGCTGGGGCGCGACGAGGCGTTCCGTACCGAGCAGAGCGTGAGCGGCATCTACGGCGCCGCGGGGAAAGACCGCGCCGGCTTCTGGTCTCTGGGCATCGCCGGCGTGACGACGCCCCTCGAAGCCGACGAGGCCCAGGCGCCGGCCTTCGACGCCTGGCTCGCAAGGCGCGCGTACGTGGACGGCTTCGACGAGGCCCGCGATGCGGCGAGCTGCGTGGTGCGGGGCCGCCCGCGCATCGTGCTGCGGTACACCGCGCCGCACCTGGGCAACCCGGAGCTGGTCTTCGACTACCTGACGTTCGCGCTCGTCGCGGCGAGCGCCGAGAGCGCCGACGGCGGCCGCGGCAACACCAGCTTCGAGTCCTGGACCTTGCCCAACGCCCGCGGCATCCGCTTTCCCCGCGACGTCATCACCGAAAGCCCCATTGCCGCGCGCACCGTGCGACGCATGGTGCAAGAAAGCGTCGGCCTCGCGTGCAAAGGGGTCGACGACGCGTATGCGAGCACCGATTGCCTGGCGCGGCCCACGCCCAAGCTGGTCTTCGAGTGGCCGGCGGGCCCCGTGCACGTGCCCATGCGCAACTACCTGGGTGAGGTTTCCCTCGAAGCCACCGTCGAAGGCCGCAAGACCTGGGCGCTCCTCGACTCCGGCGCGGGCCTCAGCGCGGTCGACGCCAGCACGCCGGCCGGGCGCGCCTTCAAGACCTCACTGGAGGTCACCGGCTCCGGCTCTTCGCAGGTGGTGCGACTGGGGCTCGGGGAGCTCGACGCGTTGCGCCTGGGCGATCTCACGCTGCGCCATTTGCCCACCGCCAGCGTCCCCATCCCCGCCCTCGAAGACTTCGGCGCCCGGAGACCGGAGATCATCGTCGGCTACTCGCTCTTCGCCGGCGCCGCGGTTCGCGTGGACTATGCACGCAGTGAGCTGGTGCTCGCGCGATCCGCCGAGGGCCTGGTGAAGGCCGGTGCCACCGCGGTTCCGCTGCGGGTGTGGGAAGGCAAGCTGGTGGCGCTGGCGGAGGTGGAAGGCGTGACGGCGCCCATGGTGCTCGACACCGGAAGCTCTGGCGGCCTGGATTTTCGCAAGTACTGGGCCGACGCTCATGCGATTCCGGGAGCCCGAAAGATCATCGAGCTGCGGGCGCGCAGCGGCGCCGGCGAGGCAGCCACGGTGGGCACGCTCTTTCGTCTGGGGCAGGCGCGGCTCGGCCCCATTCGTCACGACGATCGCCTGGCGCAGATCGACGATCCGCCGGGAAAAAACCGACTGGCGGGCCTTCTCGGCAACGAAATTCTCGGTTACTGCCCGGCGGTGGTGTTCGACGCCGCACGCCGCACGCTGTGGCTCGAGGGCCCGTGCAACCGCACCACGCCCGAAGCGCTCGCCGGCTGGCGCCTCACCAAGAAGGACGACAAGCAGCAGCCGGACCGGCCGTGGGTCATCGAAACCGTGCTCCCCGGAAGTGCCGCGCAGCTGGCGGGCCTGGTGCCCGGCGATCGCCTGCTCGTGGTGGGCGGCGTGCCAGCCACGCTCGACCTACCCAAGGTGCAAGCGCAGGTGGAGAAAGCACCGGGCACCCGCGTCGCCGTGGAGTACGAGACGGTCACCCGCGATCGCCGCAAGGTGACCCTCGAGCTACGTCGCGTGCTCGCGCGCTAGCGATGCGCTGGCGGGCTTACTTCATCGAGGCGCGGGCGCGGGCGGCCTTCACGAGATCGCGCGCCCAGGGGACGGCCGCGGCCTCGTCGTCGTAATACGAGAACCCGTACAGGGTCTTGGGGCCGCGCGGCGGCGCTTCGGTGAAGGTGAGGCAGAGATCGAACGGCGGCTTGTCGTCGCAGCGCTTCACCTCGAAGCCCATCTCGGCCTTCTTCTTGTCCTGGAAAAAGGTCATGTCGACGCGGCTGCCGCGGCGTTCGAACTCGAAGACGTCGAAGCCGCCGCGGAACGACGAGCCATGCTCGTAGATGCCGACGCCGCCGCCGAACCAGATGGCAATACCCACCTCGTCGGTACGCTTGGCAGGCAGCTTGTCGAACCACACGCGGCCGAGGATGGCCTTGGGGTCGCTGGCCGGCGCCCGTTCGTCGGCCTCGGTGTCGGCCTCTGCAGGTGCGTTCGCGGCTGCATTGCCCCCGCGGTGCGAGAGCGCATACGAACCGAGGATGGTGAGTGCCCCGAGACCCAGAACCCAGCGAAGACGCATCGACATCCGGCAAGGCTAAAAGCCAAAGCCGCCGGGCGCAAGGGGCCCCCGCTACTTCGAATATCCCCGCAGGCGGTAGACGAGGCGGCCCGCGTGCTCGCGGAGCGCCGCGCTCGAAGCGTGAAAGTGGTTCGCCCGCGGGAGCAGGCTCCACGGCTGGCCACCGGCGGGGTCGTAGGAACGGAAGTCCACCGAGAGCGTGTCGACCGGCATATCGACGGCGTTGAAGCAGCCTTTGGCGCGCCCCATGTGGAACGCGCTGGTTACGATGAGCACCTTGTGGAACCCGCGGGCCTCGGCGATGGCCTTGCTCTTCAAGGCGTTCTCCCGGGTGTTGCGCGACTCGGGCTCGACGATGATCCGCTCCTTGGCGATGCCCCACTTCTGCAGCTGTGTGGAGAGCTCTTCGGCCTCGCGAATGCCCGAGCCGTCGGCGTCGCCGCTGGAAATGATGACGAAGTCGGCCACCTGGGTACGCAGCAGATCGAAGGTGGTGAGAAGGCGCTCGACGTTTTCGTTGTACGCGTTCTGCCCGTAGGTCACCGTGGGCCGCGAATCGAGGAGCCCGCCCAGGAGCACCACGGCGTCGTAGTGGTTTCCGACGCGATACGAGCTCTCGAGGGGCATCTCCAGGCTGCGTACCAGCCGGTTCGACACCGGATCGAGCGCGAACACGTAGAGGATGAGCGCCGCCGCGATGCCCATGCGACGTCGCCTTCGCGGGTGCGTCTTCTTCCGCACCGTCGCCAGCACCACGAGCACGATGACCCAGCTGAGCGGGGCAAAGGCCAGATCGAGGATCTTGGAGAGGAGGAAGAACACGGCTCGGTCCCATACCACGAATGGCGGCGGCCACGCAGGCCTGGCACGGCGCCTGCTTGGAGCCCCATCATGGTGGACGTCGGTCGCATTGTGCGCGGAGTCGAGAGAGCATGAGCGCGCCGGCTGCGCCCCCGATGCAAGGAATGCGCGACGAGCTGCGCGGATCGCTCGATCTGCCGCGGGTGCTGGGCGACGTGACCGGGGCGCGGCCCGGGCCCACCGTCGTCCTCACCGGGGCGCTCCACGGGAACGAGCCGGCCGGTGCGCTGGCGATACGTCGGGTCCTGGCGGAGCTCGCAGCAAGGCCCGAGCGAATCGCCGGACGCGTCGTGGGCTTGTGCGGCAATCGCGCGGCGGTCGGTGCGGGCAAGCGCTTCTCGGCGCGCGACCTCAACCGCCGATGGTACCCGGCGGATCTCGCGCGGCTCGCCGAAGCCCCCGTGGAGTCGCTACGCGACGAGGACCTGGAGCAACGCGAGCTCGCCGGCACCATCGGCGAGCTGGAGAAGAGCGGACCACTGGCGATCCTCGATCTGCACACGACCTCCGGCGCGAGCCCGCCCTTCGTCTGTTTCGGCGACACGTTGGAGAACCGGCGCGTCGCCCGAGCGCTCCCCATGACGGCCATTCTCGGGCTCGAGGAGATCATCGACGGCGCGATGCTCGGCTACTACGCCGACCGCGGTCACGTGGCGATCTCGGTGGAGGCCGGACAGCATCGGGACCGCCGAACCGTCGCCCGCCACGAGGCGACCGTGTGGATCGCGCTCACCGCCCTCGGCGCCCTTCGCGAGGACGAGGTTCCCGAGCTGGACGCGCAGCGAACGCTGCTGGCCGAGGCTTCCAAGGGACAGCCGGCGGTGGTGGAAGTTCGCCATCGTCACGTGGTGCTCCCCGGCGACGACTTCCGCATGCTCCCCGGCTTCACGAGCTTCCAGGAGATTCGCGAAGGCGAGGTGGTGGCCCACGATCGGTCTGGCCCGGTGCGCGCGCCGCTCTCGGGCATGATGCTCATGCCGCGCTATCAGGGGCAGGGCGAGGACGGCTACTTCCTCGTGCGCGAGACGCGACCCTTCTGGCTCTGGGTCTCCGAGAAGCTCCGTCTCGCCAACGCCGAACGCGTGATCGCCCACATGCCCGGCGTGGCGCCGGAGGATGCGCTGAACCGTCTCACGGTGGACCCCAAAGTGGCGCGCGCCTTCGTGGTCGATCTGATGCACCTGTGCGGGTACCGCCGACGGCGCGACGACGCCGGAAAGCTCTCGTTCACGCGGCGCGCGCGCTAGCCCGGATTATTCAGGGGCCGGCTGGCGACTGGCACGAGGCGCGGGAAAGCTGGGGCGCACGCCGGATCGCAGACCCGAGACGGACTGTTGGTCCTTCGCAGGGTCAGCAGCCGCCGTACGCCCGAGATTTCCCGATGCATCGTGACATGCAGCCCCGGATCCATGAGCTAGTCCACTGAGGCGCGCCAAAGTGCCGGAAGGGCTCGGGCGGATTGAATACCGTCCGCCCGGCTCCGTCCATGGGCCACATGAATTTTCCGCGCAGTCCCGTGGGCGCCGTGGCTTGGCCATTGCTGGTGGCCGCGCTGACGACGGTCGGGTGCGCGGTGCCGCGGCCGGACGCCAAGCTGCCGAGCGAGAGCAAGGCCTTCGTGGCGGTCCTCTCCGGGCAAATGCCGATGCCCATCGACGAGGTCTCGCGGCACTCGTGGATTGTCACGCACCACAGTCAGAGCCAGCGCTACCAACGCTTCGAGATGGGCGGCGACAGCGAGCGCGACCCCTACAAGGACTTCGCTGCCGGCGACGTCATGCTGCACGGCGTCGTGGAGCTCTCCGACGAAGAGCTCTCCAAGACCGAGAAATGCCTGAGCAAGGCGGGAAGCGACTACTACACCGACCACCGGGACTACTTCCCGATTCCCGGGCCCAACAGCAACACGTACGTGGCCTACCTTCTCCGGCACTGCGGGCTGCACGTGGAGCTCCCGTCCACCGCCATCGGTCGCGACTACGTCGGTCCGGTGGGGGCCCAAGTGACGGAAGCCGGGACCGGCGTGCAGGTGGGGTCGATCCCCTTCGGACTTCGGCTCGGCCTCAAGGAGGGCGTCGAATTCCAGCTCTTCGGGCTGCCCTTCGGCGTGCACTTTTGGCCCCCGGGCATCACGGTCCCGGTGAACCCCGGCCGCCTCGGCTTCGCCACCGACGGGCACGAGAAGCGGTCCTGCGAGTGCCACATGGACGACGAACCCACCTCCGCCAACCAGGCCGTGGGGACGGTGACCATGTTCGCGCGCGGAGGCGGCGCCCTTCGTCCCTCGCGCGCGGGTGGCCTTCTCGGCCTCGGCACCGTCGGGATGTCGGCACGCGCGCTCTACGGAATGCACGTGGGCTACGGCGTGGGGCTCGACTTCGACGCTGGCTTCGCGGCGCCCTTCGGCTTCGCCGGCAGCGTTCACCTGTTTCCGGTGGGTGTAGGATACATGATTGGCCCCACCGGCTACGTCGGCCTCTTCTCGGGCATCGGCACGTCCGGGGTGTCGAGTGCCGTCCCCGCCGGGCTCGACCTGCCGCAGGAGGCGCGGCTCGAGCTCGACGTGGGGCGGAGGGCGCGGCTGTCGCTGGTGGCCCAAGGCATCTTCGTGGCGACCCGGGCAGCGCGGCAGCAGGGCCGCCTGTGGTTCGACGAGACCCTGTTCGGGGCCTACGCGCGCTTCGGCGCCCTCAAAGCGCACGAGCGCTTCAACTTCGCCTCCGGCACGTTCTTCGGTCTCGAGCGTCGGGAGCTCATGGGCAGCCCATTTCTGGGCATCGTCTTCGGCACCCAGATCGACGCCGGCATGAGCGACGAGCGACAGCGCGAGCATCGAGGCTCGCCCTACGACGAATAGCGGCCGGGCGCGAGAAAATCGCGACACGGGCGCGGCGGTACAAGTAGAAGGGCCCGCGAGAGGCCTTCTTTGACCGACCCACAGAGCGAAAGCGAAGCGACTACCGCGAGAGAGCGGCGCGTGGCCATCCTGCTCATGGTGGCAGCGGCGGTGCTGTGGAGCGCCGGAGGCCTGGGCGTGAAGCTGGTGCATGCATCGGCCCTCTCCATCGCCGGCTACCGCAGCCTCTTCGCGATTCCCGTCATGCTGGTCGACACCCTGCTGCGGGCCCGCCGGGCCGCGGTGGACCCGCGCGCGTGCCTCCGGAGCCCGCGGGTGTGGGGCGGCGCCGTGAGCTACGCGGTGATGGTGGTGACCTTCGTGGTTGCAGCCAAGCTCACCACCGCGGCCAACGCCATTCTCATCCAGTACAC
>JABFRG010000981.1 GCA_013141295.1 Polyangiaceae bacterium | reverse complement strand
CGGGCGCAGATGGCGGACTTCTTCAACATCAAGCCGATCATCGCCTTTCAGGACGGCGAGCTCTCGCAGCAGGGCAAGGTCCGGGGCGGCGGCGACATCGCGGGAGCGCTGGTGGACATGGCGGTGAAGCGCATCGGGTCCGCCCGCAAAGTCTGGGGCGCCGTCTTCCACACCTACGCCGACGACACCATCGCTCGCGACGTCGCCGCGCGCCTTCGCAAGGAGCTACCGTTGGCCTATGCGACCGTGCGCCCGCTGAGCTCGAGCATCTATCTCCACGCGGGACCCGGCGCAGTGGGCGTGGCCGTGCTGCCCATGGACGATCTGCCCGTCGACGTCCCGATTCCGCCGGACTTCACTGGCCCGTAATCAGGCGAAGAGGTGCTTGGCGATGACCATGCGCTGCACCTCGCTGGTGCCCTCGCCGATCTCGCAGATCTTCGCATCGCGGAGGTGGCGCTCCACCGGGAACTCCCGGGTGTAGCCGTAGCCACCGTGCACCTGGAGCGATCGGTTGCAGGCGCGGCTCGCCGCCTCGCTGGCATAGAGCTTCGCCATGGAAGCTTCGAGCGAGTAGCGCTTTCCGGCGTCGGCCAGGGCCGCGGCCCGGTACGTCAGCAGGCGCGCCGCGTCGAGCTCGACGCGCGAATCCGCCAGCATCCACTGGATCGCCTGGAACTCGCCGATGGCCTTGCCGAACTGCTTCCGGTCCTTGGCGTACTGAATCGCCGCCTCGAGGGCGCCATAGCCGAGCCCCAGCGCCATGGCGGCGATGGAGATGCGGCCACGGTCGAGGATCTTCATGGTGTCGGTGAAGCCCGCGTTCTCCTCGCCCACGCGGGCGGAGTCGGGGACCACCACGTCTTCGAAGGTGAGCTCGCAGGTATCACTGGAGCGGCAACCGAGCTTCTCGAGGTGCTTCGATGCGGAGAAGCCCTTGGTGCCGTGCTCCACCACGAAGGCGCTGATGCCTCGCTGCTTGGGCACGTCGCCGGCGGTGCGGGCCAGCACCACGCAGAAGCCGCCGACGCTGCCCTGGGTGATGAACATCTTGGTGCCGTTGATGACCCAGTTGTCGCCTTGCCGCTTGGCGGTGGTGGCGAGGCCCGCCGAGTCGCTCCCGCTGCCGGGCTCGGTGAGGGCCCAGGCCGCGAGCCACTCGCCCGCCGCCGCCTTCGGCAGGTACTTCTGCTTCTGCGCTTCGCTGCCGAACGAGAGAATGTGCCCGGTGCCGAGTCCGTTGTGGGAGGCCACCGTCAGCGCCAACGAGCCGTCGACCTTGGCGATCTCTTCCACGCAGATGGCGTAGCTCGTGGTGTCCATGCCGGAGCCGCCGTATTCGGTGGGAATGCGGATGCCCAGGAGCCCCAGCGCCGCCAGCTTGGGGACGATCTCCTTGGGGAACCGCTCCTCCTCGTCCCACTTTCGGGCGTGGGGGGCGACCTCGACGCGAGCGAAGTCGCGCACGGTCTTTTGGAGAAGCTTGTGATCCTCGGAGAAGTCGAAGTCCATCGACCACGCTTTTATGGTCCGGGGGCGCCGGGGTCAACTCCGTCCGCCCTGCGCGGCAGAGAATCGACCCCTGTGCCCCAAAGGAGCGTCTAACGCACCTGGACGCAGACCGAGGCGCCTTCCACTTTCTGACAGTGGAAGCGGGTCGGGCAGCGATCGCCATTGCCACAGGCGCGGGAGCAGTAGGCCTTGTCGGCCTCGCGCACGCACACCCCGGCGGCGCAGTCGGAGGCCGCGGCGCACGCGCTCCCCACGTCCGAGGGCGGTTTGTCCTTGCCCGCTCGCGGGGCGCCCTTGGGCCCGGCGTCGGCCCCGTCGGGCACTTCCGAGAGGCCGCTTCGCGCCAGCGCCGCGTCCACCAGCCAGCCGAAGGTATCGGCCCGGGTATAGATGTTGTGCACGCCCGCTCCCTCGCAGCTGGGTCCGCCGCGGCTCACCACACCGACGATCTCGCCGGTGGCCTCGTCGAGCGCAGGCCCCCCGGAGTCGCCCTGGCAGGTTGCCTCGCCCACGGTGAACTCCGCCGCCCGCACCGCCAGCACCGGTACGTGCTCGCGCACCAGCTTCACGCCGGCGCCGAGATCGTCCCCGCGTTTGCCGAAGCCCACCGCGCGAACGCGATCGCCTTTGGCCACGCCGGTGGTCCGCACTCCGAGCGGGCGCACGTTCTTGATGGGGCGGTCGAGGACCACCAGCGCGATGTCCGCGTCGCAGAGGGTGACGCCGTTGGGGCTCACGATCTCGCGACCGCGCGCCGCCGCGTCTTGCCCGTCCACCTGATCGCCCAGCAGCACCTCGATGCTCGAGGCCGGCCGATCGCCGTACACCTGTACCCCGTCCGGCGGGCACGCCACCGCCGACGCCGATTTGCTCACGCAGTGCCGCGCCGTGAGCACCACATCCTTGGCCACCAGCGCGCCGGTGCACAGCGCCTGGCCTCCGATGCGCAGGGCCACCACCGCCGGATCCCTCCCGTTGCTCACCACGCCCCGCACGATCTCGGTCTCGTCGACGCTCGCCTTGGCATCGCCGCTACCCTCCGTCCCACTTCGATCGAGGGGCTTCACGTCGGTCACGTCCGAAGCCGAGCACGCCCACGCACAGGCCAACATCACCAGTAGAATTCGTCGCATGCGAACCTCCTGGGAGGCCGCTTTAGCCAGCGCCGTACCAGCGGCGCGCCCGAGGAAGATCAATGCATTGCGCACGGAGCGCGGTGTCCCCGGACGAAAGCCGGGTGTCCTGGCCGATCAGCGAACCTGGGTGAAGACGAAGTCCCGCGGCGCGCCGCTGTGGCAGCCAGTGCAGGTCCCATCGTCGGTCCCGTTGGCGGGGACCCGGCCGCCCGGCAGCTTCTCGTAGAAGTACCAGGCGTTCCCGCCGGTGCCCTTGGCCACCTTCACCATCATCGCGTAGCCGGCCACGCGATTGTCGTCGTAGAGCTCCTTCACGTTGGCGGCGCCCACCGGATACTCGCCGCCGGTGGTCCCGCTCAGGAGATCGTTGGAGCAGATGCGATTCGCATCGTGCGCCGAGCCGGACCGCGCCGGATGGGCGTCCTTCTCGCACTTCCAGGTCTTGTAGGTACCCGTCTGGAGCCACGCTTCGACGTCTTGCAGCTTGCCGGTGGCAGGCACCTGCGCAGTGCCCGCACAGGGTAGGCCCGGGGCGCAATCCGTGTCGCCGGCGGAGCACGAGAGCGACGCCAGCGCGACCAACGCAACGATCCAGGGGATGGGATGCATGCGGCCGGTACGCAGGCGCCGCGCGTTCGTTACGAACGCGAGAGAAAGTCAGGCCCGGGGCTTCACGTTGGCTTCGACCCAGTTCAGGATCGTCTCCAGCGTGGTGCCGGGGGTGAAGATGCCCTTCACGCCCGCGGCCTGCAGCCGCTCCATGTCGGAGTCGGGGATGATGCCGCCGCCGAAGATGACGATGTCCTCGAGGCCCTTGGCCTTGAGCGCGTCGGCCACTGCCGGAAAGAGCGTGTTGTGGGCGCCGCTCATGATCGACAGGCCCACAGCGTCCACGTCCTCTTGAAGCGCCGCGTTGGCGATCATCTCCGGCGTCTGGTGGAGGCCGGTGTACACCACCTCGTAGCCGGCGTCACGAAGCGCTCGGGCCACGACCTTGGCGCCGCGATCGTGTCCGTCGAGCCCGGGTTTGGCGACGAGAATGCGGATCTTCTTCGACATTGGCCCCGGTTATGGCAAGGCTCGGGCGCTTCGTCAATCGACAGTGTCGCCGCGAAATCAGGGTGGCGGCGGCGCCGGCTGCTGCTGCGGAACCTCGGCGGCCGCCGGAATGCGCACACCGTCCCGCAGGACCTCGCCGCTGATGACCTTCTTGCCGCTGGCGAGCGCGCCCACGATGACCATCACCGCCTGATCGGGCGTCGTCACCTTGGTGCCTTCCACCATCGTGACCACGTCACCGTCGCGCAGGCCAGAGCCGGAGACGCCGCTCACCCGGACGCCGACCGGGTTGCCGGCCTCGTCCACCGCCGGCACGCCGGAGACGCGGCGGGAGCTCGCGTAGCGCGCCACCACCGCTGCCGGCACGTAGATGCTCTTGGGGGCAGCCGGCGGGGCACCGCCGTCTTTGCCCTTCTTCTCCAGGCC
>JABFRG010000887.1 GCA_013141295.1 Polyangiaceae bacterium | reverse complement strand
CTGGGATACCGATCCGACATGGGGAGCCTACGTCAGCGTCGGCAACCACGTGGTCGAGCTCGCTACGCGCGTTCCGCAGATGCCGGAGCTGCTCCGTACCGGCGACCCGACGGTGCTCGCCGCCTTCGGCCTACCGCCGGTTGGGCCGGCCTGGACGCCGAGCTGGCGATTCGTCGCCGTGGGCTCGCAGGTCTTTCTGGTGGAGCTCGAAGCCAAGGGCGGACAGGAAAGATTCGACAACTTCGGTTGCGCGCGCTTTCCCCCGCTGCGGATTGTCGTTCGCTTCGCCCGGCCGCTCCACGCGCCCTGGGCCGATTCTCGCTGCGTCGTGCAAGCGAACGACCCGGCAGAGTCCTGCGGCACGCTCTGACGCGCATATTTGCGCCCCCTGACGCGGTGAGGCATGCGAGAGTTCGCTCCGTGCCTTACGTAGCGACGCGGCTGGGACGGTGGTTCTACGACGAATCGGGGCCGGCCAACGATGGTCCGGCGGTGGTGCTCCTTCACGGGCTCTTCTTCGACGGAAGCCAGTGGAAGGCGCAGCTGCCCCTGCTCTCCAAGCTGGGCCGTGTGTTCGTCTTCGATGGCCCGGGGCACGGAAAGAGCGACCCGCCGCCGCCGTTCACCCTCGAGGACCACGCCGACGCGATGACCGACGCGTTCGGCCATCTGGGCATCGCACGCGCGGTGTTCGTCGGCCTCTCCTGGGGCGGCATGATCTCCATGCGGGTGGCCCTGCGCTACCCGCAGCTGGTGGCGGCGCTGGCGCTCCTCGACACCGACGCCGGCGCGGTGAGCAAGGTCGAGCGCATGAAGAACGGCGCCCTCGCCTCCATCGCGGCCAAGGTGGGCATTCCGCCGTGGCTCACCCGCACCCAGGTGGCGCCGCAGCTCTTCGGCAAGACCACGCTGGAGCGTCGGCCGGAGCACGCTGCCGAAACCCACCGCCGTATCACCGGCTACGACCGCCAGGCGCTCCTGCGGGCCGTGCGTGCGGTCAGCATCGAGCGCAGCGACATTCGCTACCGGCTCGGGGCCATCTCCGTCCCCACGTTGGTGCTGTGTGGCGAGGAAGACGTCGCCACGCCGCTGGCGCGGAGCCGCGAGATCGTGCGCGCCATCCCCGGCGCGCGGCTGCGGGTCATCCCGCGAGCCGGCCATATGACCACCATCGAGGCGCCCGACGCGGTGAACGCGGAGCTCTTACCCTTCGTGCGCGCCGCGTTTCAGAACGTGTAGTCTGCATACATGGACGCCGAAGACTGGATGGTGGCGGTGAGAATGTCGGTGCGCTCTCGGGATTTCGACGCCATCGAGAGGTTGCGTGGCCCGCTCGCGCGCGAGTGCATCGACCAGCTCGTCCACGAATACCAGCGCCGCACGAACTGGGAAGAGAAGAGCCTGCTGGTGTTCCTCATGCAGGATCAGCGGGATCCACGGCAGGAGCCGGTCATGCGCGATGCGCTCGGCGTCCCCGACAGCGGCGACGACGTGGCGTGGGACGTCCGCATCATCGCCATCTGCCAGCTCGAAGGCCGGAAGGCGCGCGACCTTCGGGGAGACTACGATCTCGTCCTCGAGCGCGTGGCCGCGCTTCAGAACGTGCCGTAGAGACCGGCGCCGTAGGCAGGGACGGCGCCCTTGGGCGTGTCGGACGAGCCGATGACCCCGGCGTTGGGCATGATCTTGAAGAGCGCCGTGTCCTTGGGCTTCAGATCGCGGGTGACGTACCAGGCGGTGGCGGCGCCGAGGGTGGTGCCTGCCAGCGTCGCCGCCAGGAAGCCGCGCGCCTTGCCGGGCGTGACGTTCTCGAAGAGCAGGGGACTCGTGAGCGCCGCACCGCCCAACGCGCCGAGGCCGGCGCCCAGATCCATGAGCAGCACCCGCCCCGGAGAGACCTTCACGAGCGTGGAGAGTGCACCCATCGAGATGACGCCGGCGGCTGCGCCCAGCCCCGCGCCCACCTGCGGTGTGTCGGTGACGCTGCCGCGGACCAGGAGCTCGGTGACGGCGCCGCCGAAAAAGCCGAGGCCGCCACCGGAGTGCGTGAGGACGGCGTCGCCCTCGTCCATCTTGTTCTTCACCAGCGCGAGGGTGGCGAGCCCGAGGCCGGAAACGCCGCCCACCACGCCCCAGGTGTAGCGATCGGTGAAGGGGTTCACGTTGGTGCCGTTGGCCAGCGCGATGCCGGCGAACGTGCCCCAGAAGCTGCCCGCCGTGACGTACCAGGCGTTGCCGGTGGTGACGTCCCACTCGGCGCTGATGAGCAGCGCGCTACCGATGCCCACGCCGGTACCCACCGCCAGGAGCGGGAACAGGACGCGAGGATCTTCCGAGCCGGTGGATCGCTGGAGCGCGAAGGCGGTGAAGCCACCGAACACCGCCCCGTGCACCGCCAGCACCGCGCGCCCGGCGGACCGCGGCGCCTCGCCCGGGCCCAGATCTTCGGCCTTTGCCTTGTCGGTAGCGGTTTGCACCAGCACCGCTGCGCTCGACGACGAGAGCATGTCGCGGAGCATCACCAGGCCGCGCACGGAGACGTCGGCGCCGTTCACCTTGCCCACGCGCACCCGGAGCTCGCGCCCGCCCGGCGGTACCGCGATGATCCGCAAGAGGAAGGTATCGCCGCCCAGGGCTTCGATACGTGCGCTCACCACCCAGGTGCCGCCCTCCGCCGTTCCCTTCGGCGCATCGGGCTTGGGCTTGATGATCGGCTGCGTCGCGCGCTCCAGGAGGTCGAGATCGCGGCTGTGCGACGGATCCGGCCCTGCCTCCGCCAGGTCCACCTGAAAGCCCAGATCCTGCACCGCGTCGCGGAGCGTGACATCGAGCTCCTGCGATCGCGAGAACAACGCAGGCTCGGCCTCGGTGGGACGATGCATGGGGGTGCGGGTCGCCGTGTCGCCGGCCGGCGTGAGCGTGGGCCACACCACGATGCGCAGGCTCTTGTCGCCTTTGTCTTTGTCCTTGAGGTCCGCGACCTTGGGGTCTGCGGCCCTGGAGTCGGCCGGTTCCGTTGCCTTCGCCGGCTCGTCGGCGCGTGCCGCGTGAATGGCCATGGGGCTCGCCGAGGCCACCGCGGCGACGAGCGCCGCCGTGACCACCCGGGTGCGAGAACGCCTTGCCATCATGGGATCTCTACTACGGCGTCCGCCACTTGCCATCGGCGTCTGCGAGGACCCGCAGCAAATCGCGCATCTGCGCCTGCGCGCTGGGCTTCTCGGCGGCCAGTCGCGTACCTGCCCACAGACACGCCGCCCGTGCGGTTCGACGGCTGGCCACGTGCTCGGCGGCCAGCGCACCGATGCCGCCATCGGTGGTGCGAATCCGCTGCGCGAGCGCCGCGGCTTTTCCTGCGAGCGCGTCACACTGTCGCACCAGCTCCGGCGCCGAGGCCGAGGATGCGTCGGTCTTGAAGGTGGTCGACACGCGCAAGAACCCCTCGGGATCGAGGGTGGGTCGCGCCGCCGGCTTGCTGTCGAGGCGATCGAAGAACCACACCGTGCCGGTCTCGAGGGAGATGGAAAGGTCCTTGTCGACCGTGAGCGTGAAGCGCGTGGACGGGTAGCGTACCGCGCCCATGGGCGTGCCGACCCACAGCTCGGCACCCGCAGGCTCGCCACCGAAGGCGCCGGCGTCGAGGCGCCCGCGAACGAGCCAGGTATCCGCGTCGTCGCCCACGCACACACGCACGCGTCCGGGGCCGACGAACGAGAGCTCGCGACCGGAGCGGGCCACCTTGATGCCGACCTTGGAGCCTCCGGCGAGGTCGATCCATGCGCCGTCCGGAAGGACGTCGGTGATGTGCACCGCCTGCGGTCCGGCGTCGCCCGCGCCGGCGTCGACCGAGGCATCTACGTTGGCGATGGTGGCCTTGCCCTCCTGCGCCATCACGCGGCACTTCACCACCGCCGCCGGAGGCTGGGCGATGGGATGCGGCATGCTCGTGAACATGCCGCCGGGGATCGAGCCAGGGATCGAAGGGTACGCGGTGGCGGAAGCCGACGGCGACGCAACGGGGCTCGGCCCGCCGCCCTCTACGCCGGTCGCTGCGTCCTTCTTGTCGCATGCCACGAAGGCCCCGAGCAGGCCGAGCGAGAGGAGCAGCGTCGAGCCGGCGCGCATGGTGCGGTCAGCGCCCACGAA
>JABFRG010000128.1 GCA_013141295.1 Polyangiaceae bacterium | reverse complement strand
CCGTCAACGACGCCATCGAGCGCCTCTCGCTCTATGCCGGCGCCGGCGCCCCCATCGACGAATCTGCGGTGCGAGAATGCGTGGCCCGGGTGCGCATGGAAGACATCTGGTCGCTGGTGGACGCCATCGGCCGCCGCGATCTCGGCGCGTCGCTCCGGCTCCTCGCCGACGTCTACGATCCCCGCGACCGCGGGCTGCCGCTGGTGGGCGCGCTGGCGTGGTCGTTTCGTCAGCTGTTTCGCCTGAAGCTCGCCCTGGCCGCCGGGAGCCGCCCCGACGAGGCCGCGCGCAAGGCGGGAATCTTTCAGGTTTCCAAGGTGCGTGAGCTGACCCAGCGGGCCGAGCGCCTCTCCGAAGCGGAGATGGAGCGGTGGCTCGTGGTGCTGGCAGCGACGGATCGCGAGCTCAAGAGCTCGAGGCGCCCCGCCGACGCCACCCTCGAGAGCATGATCCTACAGCTTGGTCAGGGCGGAAAAACCAAGCAAAATCAAGCACCAAGAAATTAAACCGCTCATATTCGTTCACGCCCCAGAACGCGCGCGTCTCCCCTATCATCGGATTGTACGAGGAAGGAGAGCCATGGAAGTCCTGACGACACGTAGCGTGGCCGAGCTTCTCGGCGTGAGCGAGGCCACCGTGAAGCGGTGGTCCGACAACGGGGTGCTTCGCTGCTTTCGCACCGCGGGCGGCCACCGGAAGTTCCGGCGCCTCGACGTCGCGCAGTTCCTGGGCGAAGCGCCGGCCAAGGAGCTCTGCGCCATCACCGTGGCGAGCGACGCCGAGACCGAGCGACGCATGCTCGCCGGCGACACGACGGCGCTCCGCGACTCCATCGCCCAGCGAGGGACCGATCCTGGGTCCTTGGCCCGCTGCTTCGACGAGGTCTTCGCGCCCGCACTGGCGGCCATCGGCGAGCGCTGGGCCGCGGGGCAACTGAGCATCTCCGAGGAGCACATCGCCTCGCAGACGGTCATCGAGGCGCTGGCGCAGGCGACGGCGCTGCTGGTGCCGCCCACCAAGCCGAAGGGCGTGGTTGCGCTGGCCTGCCTCGGCGACGAGCGGCACGACATCGGCATTCGCATGCTCACCCTGGTGCTCCGCGCTCTCGGCCACCGAACGGTCCTCCTGGGAGCCGAGGTGCCGGCGCTCGATCTCGCGCAGTTGGTGGCGCGCACCCGGCCCACCATGCTCGCGCTCAGCTCGTCGCCGAACGTGAATCTCACCGCGCTCAAGGGAGATCTCGCGGTCATCTGCAGCGCAGCGAGCACCCTCGGCGTGGCGGTCGTGGCAGGTGGCGCGGGCTTCGGGATGCTCGACGAAGTGCCCAGCCGGGTGCGCCGTTTCGGCTCGATGCAAGCCTTCGTCACCTACGCGGAGACCCATGGAGAGGCGGCTTGATGTCGAACACATCAACGTATTCGTACAGTTACGAATCTCTTCTCGGGCCCCCGCTTCGTCCTTATGTTCAAGGCTGCTCCAGAACCGCAACGAAATCTGCTAACCGACGTACCTTCCAAAGGAGACATTGAGATGCACGTCCCCAATCGGGTGATCCGGCCTCACGCTGTGTGGCGCGCCGCGACGGACCTTCCCACCCGCCACGGCCTGTTCAAGATGCACGTTTTCACCGAGGCTCCCGACGCGGGGGACCCGGAAGGTGTGGTCAAGGAGCACGTTGCAATGGTGTTCGGTGACGTGGCGGGCGCCCACGGGCTCCCGGTGCGCGTGCACTCCGAGTGCCTCACCAGCGAGGTCTTCGGTTCGCTCAAGTGCGACTGCCGCGAGCAGCTCGAGACGGCGCTCACCGAGGTGGCGCGGCGGGGCGCGGGCGCGGTGCTCTACCTGCGGCAAGAGGGGCGTGGCATCGGGCTCATCAACAAGGTGCGCGCCTACGCGCTCCAGGCCGAAGGTCACGACACGGTCGACGCCAACCGTCTTCTGGGTCTGCCCGACGACACCCGCGACTACACGTCCGCGCAAGACATGCTCGAGCACCTCGGCGTCAAGAGCATCCAGCTCATGACCAACAACCCCGAAAAGGTGAACGCCCTGCGTGCCCTCGGTGTGGAGGTCGAAGGGCGGCTCCCGGTGCTCATCGCGCCGAATCCGTTCTCTCGCGGCTACCTGGAGACGAAGCGGGCGCGCATGGCGCACCTGCTCCCGATCCACGGCGAGGCTGCCCCCAAGAGCACGCCCACCCCCGCCTGGAACCTGGCTCGCGCCGCGAACTCCACCGCGGAGTAGGCGGCAAAGTCGTACGACACGCGCGCGCGGTTTGGGTAGGATGGGCGCGTGCGTGTCTTCTTTTGCGCCTCGATGGCGCTCGGCGTTTTGTTGGGTACGGTTGGAGCTCGGGCCCAGGAGCCGCTCCCATCGGTGGACGTGCGGACCTATCGGCCCAGCGTGGACCCCCGGGCCCAGATGTTCACGGAGCCGGTGCAGACCCCGCACCACCTCGATTTCAACCTGCAGGGGATCGTGCACTACGGGCATGGCCCCGTGCTCCTTTCGCGAGGCGATGGCAGCATCGCCTATCGGCCGGTGCAGAACGTGCTCGCGCTCGACGTGGGCGCGAACGTCGGGCTCGGCGGCATCGCCTCGGTAGGTCTGACGCTGCCGGTGATCCTCGCGCAGGCAGGCAGCGACGGGCTGCCCGCCACGGTCTCGACCAAGGGGCAGGCGCCCACCACCGCGGTGGGCGATCTCGGGCTCCTCGGCAAGGTCATGGTGGTCGACAACGACACCGGCGGCTTCGGCCTCGCATTCCTGGGAGGCGTCACCTTCCCCACCGGAACGCCGGGGAGCTTCGCGCGGGAGAGCTCGCCCACCGCCAACCTGCGTGCGGTGGTCGACTACTCGCTCATCATCGCCGGCGTCCAGGCCAGTGCAGGATACACGCTGCGCACCGAGCGTAACGTGTGGCCCGACCGTTCCATCGGGGGCATCACCTTCGGCGACAGCATTCCCTACAGCTTCGGGCTGTGGTTCAAGCCGGCGATCCTGAAGATCGACGGCGAGAACCGCCAGCGCTGGGAGCTCGGCTTGCGCGGAGCGCTCCCGGCGGGCCCGGCGGGCCCCTTCGGCTCCGGCGATCCCGGCAGCGCACAGCTCTCGCCCCTTTCCCTCGGCGCCTCCGACCGGGTGGAGCTCGGCAAGGGCCGCGACGTGTACCTCATGGGCGGTGCCGAGGTGGGGCTCACCTCGGCGGTGGGCGTACCGGCCTTTCGCGTGGTGGTGGGCATCGGCTACTCGTTCCAGCGGCACGATCGCGACAACGACGGCGTTCCCGACGACAAGGACGAATGTCCGGACGTGGCCGAGGACAAGGACGGTCACGAGGACGCCGACGGCTGCCCCGACATCGATGACGACGAGGACGGCATCGTCGACAAGGAAGACGCCTGCCCTCGGCAGAAGGGCGTGAAGTCCAGCATCCGCAGCCAGAACGGCTGCCCCCCGAAAGACTCCGATGGCGACGGCATCCCCGACGACAAGGACGCCTGCCCCAGCGAGAAGGGCGAGGGCAGCTTGGATGCACAATGCAATGGTTGTCGAGTCAACGATCGCGACGCCGACGGCATCGAGGACGACAAGGACGCGTGCCCGGATCAAGCGGGCCCTGCAGAGAAGCACGGCTGCCCGGTGCTGGACACCGACGGCGACGGCCTGAACGACGCGGACGACCTCTGCCCGACGCAGAAGGGCGAGGTGGCGTTCAAGGGCTGCCCCAACCCCGACCGCGACGGCGATACCTACGAGAACGGCGTCGACCAGTGCCCCGACGAGCCGGAGACCTGGAACGGCATCGACGACGGCGACGGCTGCCCCGACGCCGGCGGCAAGGCGCTGGTGCTGGCGCGCCCGGATCTGACGCCGCCGGTCTTCGTGCTCGCTTCGAAGCTGCAGTTCGAGGGCGCCCCCGACGCGCCGGCGCTGAAGAAGGAGAGCGTGGTGGTGCTTCGCGCGCTCTCCACGGTGCTCGCGACCCACAAGGAATGGACCGTGGCCATCGGCGTGCGCCCGGACGGCACCGCGCAGGGCGGCGCGCGGGCGCTCGCCAAGAGCTTTGCCATCGTCCAACAGATCTCGCAATTCGTGCCCCGCGACGGCGCGGCGGAGACGGTCTCCTGGGACGCGGTCCGCAACGTCAAGGG
>JABFRG010000320.1 GCA_013141295.1 Polyangiaceae bacterium | reverse complement strand
TCCCAGCGCCGTCCCCAGCGCCGTCCCCAGTGCCGTTCCGTCGCCCGCGCTGACGTTGGTGGCCTTGCCCCCGAGCGCATCGGTGCGCGTCAACACCAGTGGAACGCACAAGCCCTTCAACCCGTACAAGGCCAAGCTCGCGCTCGACAAGGTGGGCAAGGACCTTCGCTCGTGCCGCACCGCAGACGGGCTCTGGGGTACCGGTGGCGCAACCGTGTACTTTGCAAACGACGGCACGGTGGACCACATCGCGCTGGGCCCGCCCTACCGCGGCGCCCCCGCGGGTACCTGCGTCACCGACCGGCTCAAGACCGCCGAGGCCCCGCCCTTCGATGGCCCTCCGCAGCCGGTCATCTACATGTTCATGGTGCCGATGAAGGTGCCTGCCCCCTGAAGCGGACCGGCGGCAAGGTTTCTCCTTGTCGTTCGCCGGCGGCGCACCTACGAATGAAAGGAGCGCACCGATAGACGGCGCGCGCGTTTCCATCCGCCGCTTCGCGGATCATGGGGGATTCCCATGGCGACCTTCGACTACCTGGTTTTCATCGGCCGATTCGAGCCGTTTCACAACGGCCACCGCTACGTGCTGGAGCGCGCCCTCGCGCAAGCGCGGAAGGTGATCGTCATCGTCGGGTCCGCGGGGAGGCCGCGCACCACCAAGAATCCGTGGAACGCCGAGGAGCGCGCGGTGATGATCCGCCACTCGATCCCCACCTCGGTGGAGGGCGGCGCCGACCGCGTGCTGATTCGCGCGGTGAGCGACTTCGCCGACAACGACGAGCTGTGGAGCCGGGCCATTCAGGACCAGGTGAAGCGCGCGCTGACCGAAGCCGGCGACGACCCCGCCGCGGTGCGCGTGGGCCTCATCGGTCACGACAAGGACGCGAGCTCCTACTACCTGCGCATGTTTCCCCAGTGGAAGCGGGTCGAAGCGCAGAGCGTGGCCATGAGCCTCTCGGCGACCCACGTGCGCGACGCCTTCCTCGATCGGGCGAACGAGGCCGGGAACCTGATGCTCGTGGAGTCGGCCGTGCCGCCGCCGGTGTTCGAGTTCCTGAAGAGCTTCCGCGCGACGCCGGCCTTCGCCGCGCTCGCCAAGGAGTACGACTTCTTGCGCGCCTACCGCGAGGGCTGGTCGAGCGCGCCGTATCCGCCCACCTTCGTCACGGTGGACGCCGTCGTCGCGCACTCGGGGCACGTGCTCCTGGTGCGCCGTCGCTCGGAGCCGGGCAAGGGGCTATGGGCATGGCCCGGCGGATTCTTGCGCGGCAGCGAGCGCCTGCTCGACGCGTGCTTGCGCGAGGTCCGCGAAGAGACGCGCCTCAAGCTGCCGGCGCCGGTGCTGCGCGGCTCGCTGAAGGCGCAGCGGGTGTTCGACGCACCGGACCGTTCGCTCCGCGGGCGCACCATCACGCACGCGTTCTTCTTCGAGTTCACCACCGGCGATCTCCCGGAGGTGCGCGGCAAGGACGACGCCGACAAGGCCGAGTGGATACCGCTCACGGACTTCTTCGCCATGCGCGAGCTGATGTTCGAGGACCACTTCGACATCGGCGTGCATTTCCTGGGCGGCGTTTGATTCACGGGATTCAAGGAGCAACCATGACTGCGTTCTCATCCTCCATCGCGAAGAACCTCGTGCTCAACACCGACTCCTACAAGGCGTCGCACTGGGGGCAGTATCGACCGGGCGCCACCGCGACCTTTTCGTACGCCGAGTCGCGCGGCGGTACCTACGACCGCACCGTGTTCTTCGGGCTGCAGACCATCTTGAAGGAGTACCTCTCGCGCACCGTCTCGCGGGAAGACGTGGAAGAGGCCAAGGCGCTCTTCGAGCCCCACGGCGTGCCCTTCAACTTCGACGGCTGGATGCACGTGGTGGAGGCCCACGGCGGCAAGCTCCCGGTGCGCATCCGCGCGGTCCCGGAGGGCATGGTGGTGCCGACCCACAACGTGCTGTTCACGGTGGAGTCCACCGACCCGCGCGCGTTCTGGCTCCCCTCGTACCTGGAGACGCTCCTCTTGCGCGTCTGGTACCCCACCACGGTGGCGACCATCAGCTGGCACATCAAGCGCACCATTCGCCGACACCTGGCGGAGACCAGCGATGCGCCCGACAGCCAGCTGCCGTTCAAGCTCCACGACTTCGGCGCGCGCGGGGTCTCCAGCCTGGAGTCGGCGGCGCTCGGGGGCCTCTCGCACCTGGTGAACTTCATGGGCAGCGACACGGTGGCCGCGGTGCTGGCGGCCCGGGCCTACTACCGCGAGCCGATGGCGGCTTTCTCGATCCCCGCCGCAGAGCACTCGACCATCACGTCGTGGGGGCGCGAGGGCGAGGTGGAGGCGTATCGCAACATGCTTCGGCTGTTCGCCCGACCCGGCAAGCTGGTGGCGGTGGTCTCCGACTCCTACGATCTCTTCGGCGCCCTCCGAACCTGGGGCACCACCCTCAAGGACGAGGTCATCGCCTCCGGCGCCACGCTGGTGATTCGACCGGACTCCGGGGTGCCGGAAGACATCGTCGCGCAGTGCGCGGTGGCGCTCGACGGCTACTTCGGCAGCGACATCAACGGCAAGGGCTTCAAGGTGCTCCGCCACGTGCGCATCATCCAGGGCGACGGCATCAACGAAGAGAGCATCGGACGCATCCTCCTCCGCCTGCGCGAGCGCGGCTTCTCCGCCGACAACGTGGCCTTCGGCATGGGCGGCGCGCTCTTGCAGCAGATGAACCGCGACACCCAGCGGTTCGCCATGAAGTGCAGCGCGGTTCTGGCCGACGGGCGCTGGCACGACGTGAACAAGGACCCGCTCACCGACCCCGGGAAGGCTTCCAAGAAGGGGCGCCTCTCCCTCTATCGCTCCCGCGCCACCGGCGCTCTCGAGACGCGCCGCATCGAAACCACCAGTGCGACCGAGTACGACGATGTGCTCGTGCCGGTGTGGGAGAACGGCGAGCTCCTGGCCGATTGGACGCTCGCGGAGGTGCGCGCGCGCGCCGAAGAAGCAGGGCTTCCGGGCGCCCATCGCTGAGACTCGCGCACCCTGTGTGCGGCGAAAGAGCGCATTCCCGCTGGCACCGATCCGCAGAAGTGTTGCGTATCATTTGTGTTTCGCGGCACCATGAGGGGAACGTGGTGGAAAAGAAACGCCCCATCGAGCGCGACCACCGTCGCGATCCCAGCGAACCACCTCCGGGACCGCGCGCCCGCGGAGCGACGCCCGTGCCGCGAGGCGACAGTCGCGAGGACCGCCCCTTCGAGCCGGGCCCGGCGCGACCTCCGAGCAGCCCGCGCAACACCGTGCCCTTCACCAGCAAGGGCATGGGCATCATCTCCAGCAAGCCCCCCCCGCAGCCCCAGAGCGCCGACTCCGGCGAGGCCGAGCTCGCACTGCGTCGCCAGCTCTCGCGCCTGCAGCGGCAGCTGGCCGAGGCGCAGCGGGAGCTTGCGCACAAGGACGAAGAGCTCACCTCCGAGCTGGAGCGCCGTCTCGGCGCCTTCGCCGCCTACGACGCGCTGCTCCTGGAGCATCGCGAGAACCTCGGGCGCTTGCAGGAGCTGGAGACGCAGCAGCTCCGTACTTCCGGCATCGAGCAGCGGCTCCAGGACAGCCTCACCAACATCGAGGAGCTGGCCCACTCGCTGGAGCGAGAACGACGCGAGCGTATCGCCTTCGGCGAGCGCGTGCTGGAGCTGGAGCTCTCGCTCGGGGAGCAGCGCGAAGCGCTGGCCCGCAAGCAGCAGGAGATGGATCAGCGCTTCGCCAGCGAGGTGGAGATCCTCGAGAGCCAGAACCGCTCCGCGCTGGCCGGCATGGAAGAAGCGCACCAGGAAGCGCTCGCGCGTCTCACCAAGACCCACGAGGCCGAGATGGCGGCGCAGCTGCAAGCCCACGAGCGCGCGGTGGGCGTGCTCCGCGGTGAGCTCGAACCGCAGGCACGCGAGGCGCAGACCCTGGCCGCCGATCGCGAACGCCTCATCGGCGAGGTCGAAGCGGTACGCCGCGAGTCGGAGCGCCGCGAGAACGAGATGGCCGAGATGCGCGTCCGGGATTCGCGCCAGGCGGCCCTGGCCCACGACGAAGAAAAGGCGTCGCTGGCACGCGCCCACGCCGCCGAGCTGAGCCGCGAGATCGAGAAGCGCGAAGACCAGAAG
>JABFRG010000388.1 GCA_013141295.1 Polyangiaceae bacterium | reverse complement strand
CCAGCGCCATCGAAGCGCTGGCCGAAGCCGGGGCCACCGAGACGCTCGTCGAGCTGGCGACCCAGAGCCACGATCCCCAGCACCGGCAAGTCGCGTTGCGGGTGCTCGGGCGACGCGCGCCGGAGTCGCTCGCCCCGTCGGCGCGCGCGTTGGTCGACGATCCCGACCCGCGTATCGTGTGCGCAGCGGTGGACGCGCTCGCGCCCATCGTGGCCTTGGCGCGCGATGCAATCTACCGGGCGCTCGACCGGCCGGAGCCGGAGTGCATCGGCCGCGCGCTCCGGGTGCTGACCGGCGACGGCGACGTTCGTACCGTGGCCAACGTGGGTCGGCTCCTGGAAAGCAGCGACCTCACGGTGCGACGCATGGCCGCCGAGGTGCTCGCCACCGCGCGCAGCGAGCACGCGCGCGCCCTGCTGCGTTCGCGCTTGGAGCGCGAAGAGGAGCCCTCCGCGCGTCGCGCCCTCTTGACCTCCCTGGCCTTCCGCCCCCCCGTCTCATGAGCGCAGGTGGGCTTTTCAAGGGCACGCCGCATCTGCGGCCGGACGAGCATCGGCTCCTCTCGGAGCTGATTCGTGCGCGCCTGGGGCTCGACCTCGGCGTCGAGACCCGCGCCCTTCTCGAGCGGCGTCTGGGGCCGCGGCTTGCGGCGCTGGGCCTTTCTTCGTTCGCGGACTACGAGATGCACCTGCGCTTCGCGCAGCCGGGCGACGACGAATGGGACCACGTCACGGAGATCCTCACCGTCCACGAAACCTACTTCTTCCGCCAACCGGAACAGCTCCGCGCGCTCTCCGACGAGCTGTTCCCGGTGCTCCACGAGCGAAAGGCCAATCGTCGTCGGCTGGCCATCTGGAGCGCCGCCTGCGCCAGCGGCGAAGAGGTGTACACGCTGGGCATCCTGGTGCGGCAGTCGGGGCTCTTCGTCGACTGGGACGTGCGCATCTACGGGTCCGACATCTCCAAGAAGTGCATCGCCACCGCGCGTCGCGGGGTGTACGGCGAGTCGGCGTTTCGCACCGTATCTGCGGAGTCGCTCGCTCCCTACGTGCGCCGGGTGGAGGGAAAACCGCCGGCGACCTACGAGGTCTCGTCGTCGGTGCGCGGCCTGTGTCATTTCGGGCAACTGAACCTGGTTGACCCAGGTCCGCTGGCCCCGATCGGCCACCTGGACATCATTCTCTGCAGGAACTTGCTCATCTACTTCGACGAGCGAGCACGTCGCCGCGCCATCGAGCTCTTCTACGAACGCCTGGCGCCCGGCGGAATTCTCGTCCTCGGCCACGCCGAATCGCTCCTTCACGTCTCCACCGACTTCGAGCTGCTCCACCTTCAAAACGATCTCGTGTACAACAAGCCGTTGAAGGCGACCACGTGACCGCAGACAAACCGCTCCGCTTGTTGATCGTGGACGACTCCGCGTACAACCGCCGCCTGATTCAAGGGCTGTTCGCGGGTCGCAGCGACGTCACGGTGGTGGGCGCGGCCGCCGACGGCGAAGAAGCCATTCGCCTGTCGTCTTCGCTCGAGCCCGACGTCATCACGCTCGATCTCGAGATGCCCAAGATGGACGGGTTCACCGCCCTTCGCATCTTGCTGGCCAAGCGGCAGGTGCCGATCATCGTGGTCTCCAGCTACGCCCAGCGCGAGAACGTCTTCAAGGCGCTGGAGCTCGGTGCCATCGACTTCGTCACCAAGGCCACCAGCACCATCGACGCCAACGCCGAGGACCTCAAGCGCGAGATCCTCCAGAAGGTGCTGGCGGTGCGCGGCGCTCCCTTTCGCGCCGACTCCCGGCGCCCGTCGCAGCGAAGGCTGAGCGACGACTCCGGCCGCCTGCCCTCGTCGGAGATGAAGGTGGCGGTGGCGGTCGTGCCCAAGCGCGTCATCGTCATCGCCAGCTCCACCGGTGGCCCCACCGCGCTCCTCGAGCTCGTGGGCGCGCTGCCCAAGGACTTCCCCCACGCGCTGCTGGTTGCCCAGCACATGCCCGAGAAGTTCACGCGCACCTTCGCCGAGCGGCTGGGTCGGCGCGGGGCCCTCCGCGGTGCCGAAGCGGAAGACCGGATGCGCGTCCACGCGGCCTCGGTGCTGGTGTGCCCGGGTGGCTATTCGATGGAGATTCTCCGAGACGCCGGCGAGCTCTTCGTGCGCGTGGCGCGCCCGCTCCCCTCGGATCGCTACGTGCCCAGCGGCGACCGGCTGCTCTCCAGCGCCGCGGTCGCGTTCGGCAAGGACGCGGTGGGCGTGGTTCTGACCGGCATGGGTGACGACGGCCTGGTGGGCGCGCGCCGGATTCGCGAAGCCGGTGGGCTCATCGTGGCCGAGGCCGAGGAGACCGCGGTGGTGTACGGGATGCCGGGCGCGGTGGTGGCCGAGAAGCTCGCCAACCTCGAGCTCCCGCTCCCGAAGATTGCCGACTTCCTAGCGACCCTACGCTAGAGCGGGCGGATTCGGCCGATACCGTCGCGGGGCGGGCAGCGGGCGTGCTCACGTACAGAAGTACGTTCCGCGCGACCCGCCACCCGCCGCGCTCGGTCTCGACCGAATCCGCCTCGCTCTAGCCCTCTCGTGGTGGCGGGCTTGCCGCTTCGCGGCTCGTCCTTGGAGGGAGAGTTGGTGGCGGGCTTGCCGCTTCGCGGCTCGTCCTTGGAGGGAGAGTTGGTGGCGGGCTTGCCGCTTCGCGGCTCGTCCTTGGAGGGAGAGCTCGCGCGAAGATGACGTGGAGGTTGCGGGTAGATTGCTTTGTTGCAATGTGCACGGGTCGCGATCGGGTCGCAGCGCAATCGTCCGTGGAGGGCCGAATTTGGGGCAAATACGCACGTAGAACCACCTCATCGCCTTTCCGAAATAGCAACGCGGAGCGCGCGGAACACCGGTGGCAGTTCTTCGGCGGGGGCGTATGGTCCGCGCACCGATGAAACACTCCTTGCTCGCCCCGCTGGTTCTCGCGCTCTCCGTTCCGGCCGTCGCGTGCGGCTCCGTCGCCGATCCCGGGACGCCTGCGCCGACCCCGACCACGCAAGATCCGGCGCCGGTGGACCCTACGCCGACGACGCCGCCGGTGGCCACGGTCGACCACGGTACGGTGAGCACCACGTACCCTGCCTTCAAGCCGTACATGGGTCAGCTCGCCGACAACGGCGGCAGCATTCTCGCGCAGCCCACCATCGTGTCGGTGACCTGGAGCGCCGATCCTTCCGCGGCGCGCTTCGAGGAGTTCGGCGACAGCATCGGCCCCAGCAAGTACTGGAGCGCGGTCACCGCCGAGTACGGCGTCGGCGCGGCCACCAGCGGCGCCACCAACCACGTGCGCATCGACGGCACCCCGCCGGCCTCCATGAGCGACACCGAGCTCGAAGCCTTCGTGCGCGATCACGTGGCCGACGCGGCTTCCGGCTGGCCCACCCAGGTGACGGACCCGGTGTACATCGTGTACCTCCCGCGCGCCACCAAGCTCATCCTCCAGGGCTCCGAGGCGTGCAGCCAGGGCGTCGGCGGCTACCACCAGGACGTCGCCGTGAGCGGCAAGGCGGTGGCCTACGCCATCGTGCCCCAGTGCCAGAACTTCGACGAGACCACGCTCTCGGCGAGCCACGAGCTGGCCGAGGCGGCCACCGACCCTTACCCGCGAACGCGCCCCGCGTACTCCGGGTTCACCAACGACTTTCTCGCCTGGGAGTTCTTCCAGCAGTTCCAGAGCGAGAATGGCGATGCCTGCGAGTTTTACCGCGACTCGTTCGTGGGACCGGGGAAGACCGACCTCGCCTTCGCGGTCCAGCGCCAGTGGTCCAACGACCGCGCGCGGCTCGGCCACGACCCCTGCGTGCCGGCGCCCGCGTCCGCGTACTTCAACACCACGCCGCTCGACATGGAGAGCGTCACCGTGGACCTCTCGGCCTTCGGCTCCGGCCGCGTGAAGACCAAGGGCTACACCATCGCGGTGGGAGAGACGAAGCAGATCCCCATCGGCTTCTACAGCGACGCCGCCGCCGACGCATGGACCATCCAGGCGGTCGAAGGGGGCATCCAGGGCACGTCGCAGCCGGGCAAGGTCACGCTCTCGCTCGACACCACCAAGGGGCAGAACGGCCAGAAGGCCTACCTGACCGTGAAGGTGAACAGTCAGGGGCGCACCAAGTAGGAGCTCGTGACG
>JABFRG010000314.1 GCA_013141295.1 Polyangiaceae bacterium | reverse complement strand
ACACCACGCCCACGCCACCGGCACCGATCGGTCGCACGATCTCGTAGCGACCGATCCGCGCGCTCGCCGGCAGCGTGCCGCCGGGGTCGATGACGTCGCCGCTGGCGTCGTCGGGGCGCGGCGCGGCGCTCGCCAGCGCGGTCTCGCTGGTACGCGACATCTTGAGCGCGGGGGTCCGCGATACGACGCCGCTGCCCGCGCGCTTCGCCGAGCTGAGGACCGAGCTTCGTCGCGAAGGTCTGACCTGGATGCATGCAATTTGCACCGACCTGGAGATCGCGCTCGAGGGCTACCACAAGCGGAGTGCCCTTTACGGCTCCCGGGAGATAGCGGCCTTGCTGGTGGAGCTGGCCGGCCGCGTGCGGTCTGCGCAGGCGCCCACCCACGAGCTGCCGGCGCGCTTCGTCCTCGGCGAAGACCAGGCGCCGGAGACGCTCCTCGATCACGTGCGGCTCGTCTCGCTGGGCGCGCGGCTGCGGGCCGATGGCCGCGAGCGCTACGCCGACGTGTACCTCGCCGATCCCGACACCACCGTGGTGCTGGTGCTGCGCAAGCGCTGGGACTACGCGCCCGACGTCGAACCGGAAGATGGTCCGGGTCTCGCCCGGCGCACGGTGGCCGCGCGGCTCACGCTCCAGGCGGTGGCCACCGGGCAGATTGTCTCCAAGGTCGTCACCCGCCGCGCCAACCACACCATCGATATGAGCAGCTCGCGCACCGGGCAGACCTCGGTGACGCCCCAGCGCGGCGACTGGGATTCTTTGCCGGCGCCGCTCCTGGTGCGCGATCTGGCGGAGCACGATGCCTGGGTGCGAAAGCGCCCGCCGCGCATGCTCCGTCCGCGGGTGCTGGCGGAGGAGGTGCACGCGGTCGCCGTCTCCGACGTGCGCGCGGTGGTCTACGAGGCCGCCGAGCAGCAAATCACGGCGCAGCTGGTGGACGCTGCGGGCAACCCCTTCGTCCTCTCCGCCCGCCACCAGCGGGTCGCACCGCATGCGCTCGACGCCATCGCCGTGGCGCTCGGCCAGAAGGTGCGCTTCGTGGCCGGTGAGCTCACGCGCCGGGGCAGCTTCTGGGAGCTCTCTCCCCTCGCCATCGCCGCCGACACCTTCGTGGTGCCGGATGTGGCCGGCCCGACGCCGGCGCATACCGCCAGTGGCCACGGCCCGCGCGTGGTGGGCGAACCGCTGGATACCGCGCTCACGCGGGCCGAGGCGGTGCTGGAAGAGCTCTGCCACGGTGGCCTCGGCGCACGCGCAGCCACCGTGCGGCCCAGGCTCCTTCAAGCGGCGCAAGCCCTCGACGACGCGGGTCTCGCGGGTCTTGCCTCACGTCTCCGAAGGCTCGAGCGACCCGGCACCGATGGCTCCGGTGCCGACGCGTGGCTCGACGCCGCGCTCCGGCTCACGCTGCTCCGCGAAGCCTCGTCCGCGCTTCAGGCCTGAAGCGCCATCTGGGCCGCGCGCTGGAGGTTGCGCTCGAGCTGGAGGCGACCCGCGTCGTAGGGCCTCGGCCAGGGCAGGGTGTAGCCCTGCTCGGCGGCGGCGTGCAGGGTCCAGGCAGCGTCGGCCAGGTGCGGACGTGCGAGCGCGCACAGGTCGGCACGCCCGGCAGCGATGATGGTGTTCACGTGGTCCGCCTCGAAGATGTTGCCGACGGCGATGGTGGGCACCCGGGCGACGTTCCGGATCTGGTCCGAGAACGGCACCTGGAACATCCGGCCGTAGACCGGCGCTTCGTCCTTGCTGACCTGGCCCGACGAGACGTGGACGATGTCGGCGCTGGCCTCCTTGAAAAGCGTGGCCACCACCACCGCGTCGTCCGGCGTGAGACCGCCGGGTACCCAGTCGTGGGCCGAGATTCGCACCGACATGGGCTTGTCGTTGCCCCACGCCTCGCGCATCGCCCGGAACACCTCGAGCGGGTACCGGCAGCGGTTCTCGAGGCTGCCGCCGTAGGCGTCGGTGCGCACGTTGGTGAGCGGCGAGATGAACGACGACATGAGGTAGCCGTGGGCTGCGTGGAATTCGAGCATGTCGAAGCCCGCCGCGCGTCCGCGTCGGGTCGCGCTCACGAAGTCCGCCGCGATGCGATCCATGTCGGCGCGGGTCGCCTCGCGCGGGACCTGCGACGCGTCGCGAAGGTAGGGCAGGGGCGACGGCGCGACGAGCGGCCATCCTCCGGCCGCGAGCGGCTGGTCGGCGCCCTCCCAGGCCAGCTTGGTCGCGCCCTTGCGCCCGGCATGACCGAGCTGGAGCGCCATCTTGGCCGGACCGCTCCCGTGCACGAAGTCGACGATGCGCTTCCAGGCGGCGCCCTGCTCGTCGTTCCACAGACCAGTGCAACCGGGCGTGATGCGTGCGTCCGGCGACACGCAGGTCATCTCCGTGAAGATCAGGCCGGCCCCGCCCGTCCCGCGGGCGCCGTAGTGCACGACGTGGAAGTCGCCGGGGAGGCCATCCTTCGCCGAGTACGTGCACATGGGGGCGACCGCGACCCGGTTCGCCACGGTCATGTCGCGCAGCGTGAACGGGGTGAACATGGGCAGTATGGGCTTGGCCGGTAGGCCGGACTTCTCCGCGAACCAGCGGTCCACGCTCTCCACGTAGGCAGGATCCCGGAGCTTCTGGTTCTGGTGGCCCACCCGCTGGCTCGAGGTGAGTAGGGAGAACGCGAGCTGCTCCGGCTCGAGGTGTACGTAACGCTCGATGTCCTCGAACCACGTCATGCGGTTGCGCGCGGCGCTCTGCAGACGGAGCGCCTCCACCTCGCGCTCCGCTTGGTAGCGCGCGAGGCGGGTCGGTACGTCGCCCTCTCCTTCGGCCAGCACGCGCGTCAGCGCGATGGCATCTTCCATCGCCAGCTTGGTGCCGGAGCCGATGGCGAAGTGGGCGGTGTGCGCGGCATCGCCGATGAGCACCACGTTGCCCTTGAACCACCGCTCGCAGAGCACGCGATTGAACTTGAGCCAAGCCGCCGAGCCGCGGAGGTGACGCGCGTTGGAGACGAGCGCGTGCCCCTCCAGCAGGTCCGCGAACAGCTCCTCGCAGAACGCGATGGATCCGTCCGCGTCCATCTTGTCGATGCCGGCCTTGAAGAAGGTCTCCTCCGGCGTCTCCACGATGAAGGTCGACCACTCCTCGTCGAAGCGGTACGCGTGCAGGTTGAACCAGCCCCACGGCGTTTCCTTGAAGGCGAAGGTGAAGGCGTCGAGCTTCTTCCGGGTGCCGAGCCAGATGAACCGGCACTTCCGCACGTCGATGCGTGGGTTGTAGTGCGCCGCGTGCTTCTCGCGCGTGACCGAGTGCACGCCGTCCGCGCCGACCACCAGATCGTAGTTCTTCGCGTAGTCGTCGGGATCGCCCACTTCCGTCTCGAAGCGCAGGTCGACGCCCAGCTCGGTGGCGCGCCGCTGGAAGATGTCCAGGAGCTTCATGCGGGCGATACCGCAGAAGCCGTGGCCGCCGGAGGTGATCTTGCGACCCTTGAAGAAGATGTCGATGTCGTCCCAGTGGCGAAAGCTCCGCTCGATCTCGTCGACCACCTTGGCGTCGGCCTGGCGGAAGCCGTCCATCGTCTTGTCGGAGAACACGATGCCCCAGCCGAAGGTGTCGCCCGGGCGGTTCCGTTCGAAGACGGTGATCTCCGCGTCGGGCCGCGCCTTCTTCATGAGGATCGAGAAATAGAGACCGGCGGGGCCGCCGCCGAGACAAGCGATGCGCATGGGTGTGTTTCCTTCTAGCCGTGGATGGGGGCGGGCTCGGCCGCGCCGGCGAAACCGTAGAACGCGGCGTTCTCCACCGCTGGCAGCGCGGTCTCCTGCACGAGCAGCGTCCGCACCGCCCAGACGTCGCGGAAGATGCGGTACTTGAGGGCCGTCTGGTCCAGGTAGTCGACGCCCGCGGAGCCGCCGGTGCCGGTTCGCCGCCCAATCACACGCTCCACCATGCGCGCGTGGCGTTGTCGGAACATGACGAAGGCCTGTTCGAACGCGACCAGCGAGTCGACCACGGCCCGCGGCCACGCCAGGAGCGGCAGCTCCCGGTAGCTCTCGATGAACACCAGCGCGGCGCGGATCCGCGAGACCCGCGCGCGCTCGGGCTCCGGCGCGTCCTCGCCCAGCAGGAACGCGCGTGCGCTCTCGATCTCCTTTTCGTAGCGTGCCTCGAGGCGCGTCGCGTCGGCTTCGCCGATGGACGTCTCTCGCGCCAGGGCCAGCGCCGCCTTCGCGCTGCGCGCGTGGGAAGCCGCGTAGTCGTCGATGAACCCACGCACCCGCGCCGCGTCACCAGCGTCGCCCGGCGTGGAGCCCTGCACGGGGGTCCGATAGAGCCATTCGCTCACCGCCTCGAGCAGCGTCGGCTTGTCGGCGAGGCGCGCTTCCACCCGTCGCGATGCGCTCGACGCGGTGCCATCGTGGTTGCGGAGCATCTGCATATAGCTCTTCTCGTGCCCCAGCGGAATGCGTTCGTCCTCGGGCATTCCCGCGAGGATCTCGATCTCCCGGAGCTGCGCCGACTGAAAGCCGCTGGCGGGGTTGAGCTTGTCCCGGAACGCCAGGTAGTCGCGGGTGGTCATGGTCTCCATGAGCGCGAACTGATCGGCGGCATACCGGAGCAGGAGCGTCATCCGTTCTACGCCGCGAACCGCTGCCGAGAGCGACTGCTCGGGTACCTGTGCGCGCTTGAAGAGATCGCGCGCCGACACCAGCTCAAGCAGCACCAGCCGGAGCCACAGCTCCTCGATCTGGTGAATGGTGATGAACATCACCTCGTCGTTGCCCAGCGTGCGATCGCTCTCGGCGAGACCGCACTGCAGCGACAGGAGCTCCTCGACCTTGATGTAATCCCAGTACGCGGTGGGGGTGCGTGCCATGGGCGCAGCATCGCTTTCGTCCGGCCGCGCGCACAACTGGAGAATGCAGCGACGCGCGCGAGCAAATCGCCGCCGCTTCCGCAGGATTTGCGCCGTGCGCCGACGCCCTCACAGGCGGCGCGTTTCGGGGTCACGACGGCTGGCACTTTTTGCGCCGACCGCTGGTTGGCTACGCTCGACGGCGGCGCGCAAGACGGCGGGCGACGACCGAGAGAGCGACGAGCACGCCGGCTCCGCCGAACCCTCCGAGGCTGCCGCCGGTGGCGCACCCGCCGGTGCCGTCGTCGCCCTCCGCGGGCGTCTCGCCGGCGCCCGAGGACGAGCTCGACGACGACGAAGATCCGGACGCGCCGCCGGACGAGGACGACGCCGTACCGCCCGATGAAGATCCGGAGGCGCCACTCGACGAAGAGGACGATGTGCTGCCGGAGGAAGAGGACGACGAGGAGGTGCTCGTCCCGCCACTGTCCGGTGCTCCGGCGTCGGGAGTGCTGCCGGTCAGCGCCACCGAGAACGTGGTCTTCGCCACTCCGTCACCGCTGGTGCTGCTCCCGTTGGATGCCATGCCCACCGCGTAGATCTTGATGGGCGTGGTGGCGCCCGCGGGGACTTTGAGGTTGAACGTGTAGTCCTTGCTCGCTCCGCTGAAGTAGTTGCCCTGCGGAATGACCTCGTCGCCGATGGACTTCGTGGTCGTTCCGTCGCCGGTGAGCGGTACGTTGTTGCCGCTCGCGTCGACCGCCGCGATGTCGATCTCGGTACGCGCCAGCGAGCCCGTCACTCCGAACGTATACGTACCGGTAGCGCCGCGGGCGAGGGTCGCCGGCGCCACCTTGAACGCCACGGTCGGTACCGTCCCGCCTCCGTGACACGTGCCGCAGGTCTGCCCGCCGAGTCCGGAGAAGCCGCTGAAGCCTGGCTTGGCGAGGGCCGGAGTCGCGAGCAGGGCGAGCGCGAGCGTGACGAACGACGTGAGGGCAACGGGCTTCAGCATGCAACCGCGAGAGCAATTCGCGGGCCGCTCGAAGGCTGAGCTGCCTGCGCCACACCCCCCGACGCGAATCGTGCGCAGGCGAGCGATCCGCACCCGGAAGGGGAAGCCCGCGGATGCCCCGCCCGCCGGACACATAGAGGGGTACCGCCCTCAGAGGCCGCCCGAGCGCAGCGGCCCCGCTACGCTCCGAAGTGCCACCGAGCCCCGGTCAGTCGTCGTCTCGAACGCGCGCCTTGGGGCGCGGCAGCTTCGCCGCCCGAACCTTGTACGCGCGCTTCGCCTCGCGTCGCTCCTTCTCCTGGAGCTTGAAGAAGTCGTCGTCGAGGTTGTTGTCGCTGGCCCAGCTACGGAGCCCTTCGCGCGCGACGAAAGCACCGAACGTGGCGGTCTCCGCGCGGAGCTCGGTCTCGTCGTGGGCGAGCTCGAACACGATCTCGCCGTAGCGCTTGGGATCGATGAAGTACGAGCCGCCGTTGTCCGACGAGCCCACCGCCACCAGATCCTTGGTGGCGGAGAACGCGTTGCGCGGCAGCCCTTCCTCCAGCTCCTCTTCCTCCTCGGCGAGGGTCCGCGCGAAGTCCCGCGCCGCGGACGCGAGCGAGCCCGGGCTCACGATGGAGTCGTTGGACGTCGTCGGGAGGCTCGCGGCGCGGGCGTAGAACTCACGCAGCGGCTTCGGAAGCTTCTCCACCGCGGCCGACGCGCGGCCCGGCTTCCGGAGCTCGATCTCCAGCGAGCCGAGGAGCTCGAAGGCGGCAGCCACCTTGGTGGGCAACGCCTTCGGCAACTTGGGCTTCTTGCCCTTCCCGCCGAAGAGCGCGCCCAGCGCGGGGTGTCCACGCAGCGCGGCGAGATCGTCGTCGACCTTCATGGCGGCGAGCTGGGAGCGATCGTGACGAAGGGCGACCTTCACGCTGGCGGCCGCACGATCGAGGTCACCTCGAAGCGAGAGAATGCACGCTCTCTCGTAGTGCAGCTCGCCGAGATCGCCGCGGTACGCGATGCCGCGGTCGACCTCTGCCAGCGCGGTGTCGAGATCGCCGACCTTCTGATGGGCGATGGCCTTGCGGTTGAGGATCATGGCGTACACGGTGTCGCCCCGCCGGTCGGCGACGGCGTGCGCGAGGAGCTTCCCCGCGATGGTGGTGGCGGCCTTCCAGTCCTCGGCGTCGATGGCCGCGAGCAGCCAGGCGTCGTGGACCGCGAAGGCGCGCTTGCCGAGGTTCTTTCGGGCGAGCTTGGCCAGCGCCCGGGCGGCGCCCGCGTGGTCTCCGGCGTTGGCGAGGTCCTGTGCGTCTGCGAGCTGATCGTCGATCGTCATCGGTTGGAAAGCGTACGCGAAGACCAGCGCGGTCTTCCTCGTCCTCGCCTGGAAATCCCGGGGTTGACGCCCCGGCGCTGCGTGGATCGCTCCTTGCTGTTCCTCGGAGCCATGAAGGAACCCAAATCGCTGCTGGCTTCACTGTTCCCGGAGATGTTCCAGACCGAACAATCGGCGGTCACCCATTGTGCGCGCGAGGCCGAGCGTCTGGGCGAGGCGCGTGAGGCGCAAGGAATGCTCGCGGTGTCGCGACATGCCACAATCGCGCTGGCCGCGCTGAGGGACCTGGCTCAGGCTCGCGGCCTCCAGAGCGCCAGCGCCGGTCGCGCCATCGGCACCTCCCTCTCGGAGCTTCGCGACAAGATCGCCGACCGGATCATCTCCGCGGAGAGCTCGTACCGCGGCACGCTCATGGGCATGCGCCACGGCTTCGATCTCTTCACGCTGGCGCGCTCCACCGCCGAGGCCGAGGGCGACACGGAGCTGGCGTCGTTCTGCGAGACCTGGCTCGCGGTGCGGGGCCCGCTCATCGATCAGGCCGCCGAGACGTTGCGCTGGTTCGCCGGACACCCGGCCCGGGCCATGCAGCGCGCGGCCCCCATCCTTTCGGCTCGCTGAGCGCCAGTTTCGATCCAGCGCCCTCGCGCATAGGATACATAGGATCCATGAGTGAGGTTCATGCGAGAGACCTGGATTTCAACCTTCTTCCGGTGCTCTTCGCGGTGGCCGACACCGGCTCGGTGACCGCGGCGGCGGCTCGGCTCTACCTGACGCAATCGGCGGTGAGCGCGGCGCTGGGACGCTTGAAGTCCGCCATCGGCGACCCCATCGTGGCTCGCCACGGGCGCGGGGTGGTGCTCACCGAGCGCGGCGCGCGGCTGGTCGCCGAGGCGCGCCCCCACCTCGACGCCATCGTGCAGGCGGCGCTCCTGCCGGACCGCTTCGACCCCAAGACCGCCGACCGCACCTTGCGAGTCGGGCTCAATACGATCTTCGACGAGTGGCTCCTGCCACAGTTGCTCCGGCTTCTCGGAGAGGAGGCGCCCCACATGCGACTTGTGTGCAGCGCCGTCCAGTTTCGCTCGGTCGCCGAGGCGCTCGCCACGCGTCGCGTGGACGTTGCCATCACCGTGGCCGACGAGCTCCCCGGCTCGGTTGCCCGTCGCCCCCTGTTTCAGAGCCACTTCGTGTGCCTCTTCGACCCGCGCTTCGTTCGCCTGGGGTCGCGGCCCACCGAGCGCGCCTACCTGGCGCAGGACCACGTGGTCGTCTCGTACAACGGCGATCTCCGCGGTGTGGTCGAGGAGAGCTTCGGTCGCCAGCGCCGGATCCGATGCTCGGTGGAGAGCTTCGCCAGCATCGGCGCCATCGTCGACGGCGGGCGGCTGGTCGCGACGATTCCGGTCGTCCTCGCGCCGCAGATCCTCGAGCTCCGACCGCACCTGCGCACGGCGCCCCTGCCTTTCGCCCACGAGGAGGGGACCATCGAGCTCCTGTGGCCCACCGCCCTGGACTTCGACCCCGCTTGCCGCTTCGTGCGCGACGCGATCGTCCGCATCGCCGACGAGCGAATGAGCCGCCCTGCGAAACCGCGGCGTCGCGCGAAGGCCTGAAGGCCGCGCCTAGCCGAGCGGGCGTGCGACGCGGCTGGCCACGATCTCCTGGGTGCTGGCGTCGATGGTGGCCTGGATGCGGTCGATCGGAAGGTCGTTGTCGTCGTCGCCGAACGGATCCTCGATCTCGACGCCGATCTCGTCGATGCCGAAGAGGGCGAACGCCAGCACGCCCACCGCCACCGGCGTGGCCCAGTGCATGGCGTCGGCCATGGCGAAGGGAACGGTGATGCAGAAGAGGAGCACGAACGACTTGATGTGTTGCGCGTAGGCGAAGGGGACCGGCGTGCGCACGATGCGCTCACAGCCGCCGAGGGCGTCGAGGAGCGCCGTGAAGTTCGCGTCCAGGGCCAGCACCTCGGTGTCGTTCAGGCGCTGCGCGTCGCGCAGGAGGCCGACCTTGGTAGCCGCGAGCGTCGCCATGACCGGGGCTCGCCCCTTGAGCGGCTCGAGGAGCGCTCGCTCCTGGTCGTCCAGGAGCGCACCGAGCGTGCCGAGATCGCGCTCACCCCGGAGCCCTTGCATGCCCAGCGCGAAGAAGGCCACCAGATGCCGACGGATGGCCGCCACGTTCTCCCGCGCCAGTGCGTCGTCGCCGCGGGTGTATGCCGCCACCTGTCGCGCCGCATCGCGGGTGCGGTTCACCATCGAGCCCAGCAGCTTTCGCCCCTCCCAGTAGCGGTCGTACGACGCGTTGGTGCGGAACACCAGCAGCAAGCCCAGCGCCACGCCGATGAGCGTGTGCGCGATGGTCGGAATCTTGAATCCGGAGCGGGCGTGAAGGTACGCGGCCACTGCACCGATGGCCATGATGCCCGAGGTGCGCACCAGCAGGCGAGGGGCCACCGATCCCCGGAGCGTGAAGGCGATGCGGAGCCAGTTCTTCGGATCGTAGTCGATCATGATTCTCGAATATCGGATCCGCCAGATGGCGGAGGGACTTTCTCCGCGAGAGTGCTACCTTGTGGGCGTGCTCCGACGCGCCCTCCTGGTCCTCGCCCTCTCCGCCTGCGCCTCCGAGCCCGCCGATACGAGCTCCCTCGACCAGACCGCGCGCGACGCGGGCGCTTCGCTCGCCGGGTGGACCGAAGTGGCGGAGGCACCGGGCGCTTCGCTGCGCGCTCGGGAATCCATCGCCGGCGACGACGTCCTCGTGGTGTACGGCGGTTGCGGCGCCACGCAGCTCGCGACCCAGAGGTTCGCCGAGGCCCTCTCCGAGAGCCCCGGCTTTCGGCGCCCGCCGCGCCATCTGGTGGCCATTCGCTGGACCTCCGGCAGCTGCGGTTACGACGGTCTCTTCAAGAACGGCGCCCTGGGGCCGGTCATCCTGCAGAAGGCCGGCTCCGCCGGACGGGTCGTCGTGGTCGCCCACTCGAGCGGCGCGTACCTGGCGCAGGAGCTCCTCGCGCAGTCGCTGGGCCTGGCCAATCCGGGGTGGGACCCGACGCACGCGCTCCGCGGCCGGGTGACCTACTTCAGCCTCGACGGCGGCGGCGACGCCAATCTCACGCGCATCGAGCAGAGCGGCGAAGCCCTGCCGCACTTCTTCGTGGGTGCACGCGACCGCACCGCCGGCCTCACCTCGCGCAACTACGGCACCATGCAGGCGCTGGGCGGAACCGCGCGCTTCTTCGAGGTCGACGCCAACGGCAGTGGATGCCTGACCGCCAACTGCATGCATGATGCAGTCATCACCACGGTCCCCCACGACAAGCGCGGCTTCCTCGACGCCCAGGGAACGTCGCGGCCGCTCTGGTGCGACTACGGGCACTTTCCGAGCCGCCCCGATGCTGCCTGCGCCGCCGCCGACCAGCAGTCGGCGCGCGCGAGCTCCCGTACGGTGGTCTCGAGCTACCTCTCCAAGCTCTGACTCTCGAGCACGGCGCGCATGTGGACCCGCGTGGACCAGTCGAGCCCCGCCTCGCGCTGCTGCGCGGTCACCTTCGCGAGCGCCGGGCTCCACTCGTTCTCGGGAACCACCACGAAGCCGTGGCCGGCGTAGAAGGGGCCGCCCCAGGGCACGTCGGCCTGGGCGTTCAGTACCATCGAGGTCGCGCCGGCCTCGCGTGCCCGCTGCATGGCGCCCCGAAGAAGCGCGGCGCCGATGCCACGCCGGCCGTGCGCAATCGCCACGCTGAGCTGCCCGAGACAGGGCTCGCCGTCGATACGCCCGACGTAAGCGAAGCCCACCACGAGGTCGTCGACGCAGGCCACCCACAAACGACTCTCGGCGATGGCCCCGGCGGCCACCGGCTCGGGGATCTCGGTTCCGTCGTCGAGCTCTGGGTGCCCGGCGTGGCGGTACCGGGCATCGGCGTCTCGCCCCACCCGCTGCACCGCGGCGATGTCCGCATGGGTGGCCGGCCTTAGAAGCAGCGTCGTGGGTGGCGAGGGCATCGGCGGACTCTACGCAAAGTCTCCGGCCCGGTATACCTTGCTCCCACGCCGTGGCTCCCGACCAAGACAACCTGCAGATGCTCTCGTACGCGCTGGCGGTCATCCCCACGGTGCTGTCGGTGACCGTGCACGAGTACGCCCACGCGCGCATGGCCATCGCCCTGGGCGACACCACGCCGCGAGAGACCGATCGCGACACGCTGAACCCGCTCGAGCACTTCGATCTGCTGGGCACCGTGCTCCTCCCCGCGCTCTCGACGCACGCGCTGGGCGCGCCGCTTCTGGGATGGGGCAAGCCGACGCCCTGCTGGCCCGCGAAGTTCCGCAAGGGCGTCCATCCCAAGGTCGGGCTCGTGGCGGTGGCGCTGGCAGGTCCGCTGGCCAACCTGCTCCTGGCGGTGGTGGCCGCGGTGGCGTTCAACATGGGGGTGCAGCGCGGCTGGTGGGCTGCCACCGGTATGCCCCTCAAGCCGCTGAGCGTGGCCATGTTCCTCCACACGCTCGCCCTGCAAAACGCCGCATTCGCGGTGTTGCATCTCTTGCCGCTGCCGCCCTTCGACGGCTATCGGCTCGCGCCCCGTCGCCTGCAGGCGCGCCTGCAACCGTACGAGCGCTGGGGCGTGGGCGTGCTGCTCGGCATCTTCATGTTCGTGCCCTTCGTGGCCATGCCGCTGGCGGTCCCGCTGCACGCCGTGGGCGGGTTCCTGTTCTCGGTGGTGGACCGGCTGGTGCCGCCGGGCTAGCTAGCTAGCTCGGGTTCACTTCCGGCCTCGCCGAAGCGACGGCATGAAGGGTTCCGAACAGCTGGTCGCGGGTCCACGGCTTCCGCACGAGACGCACGCATTCATACGTGAGGAGCGCTTCCGGGATCAGCTCGCCCGACGCCCCGGTAACGAAGACCACGGGTCTCGGTCCCAGAAGCTCGAACAGACGCTCCACGAATTCTGGGCCGGTGCAGGCCGGCATGTTCACGTCGACCACTGCAGCGTCGAACGTGAGACCCCCGCGAATGTCCTCGAGTGCATCCAGAGCGCTCTCGTAGGCCAGAACCTTCGCTCCCGCAGCCTCCAGCTGCCGTCGCGTTGCAGTTCGCACCAACTTCTCGTCGTCGACGAGAATGATGGTTCCAGGCAGTGGTCGCCGCGCCGTCGGAGCGAGACTGGCCGCTCCCGGGGCGGGGCAGATGGGCAAGTCCATGGAGACGGTGGTTCCGGCCGCCGGCGTGCTCTCCACGTCGATCGAGCCCCGGTGCGCGCGAACCGTCTTGAACACGAGCGTGAGCCCGAGCCCCGAGCCGCCGGCGTCCCCCTTGGTGGTGAAAAGTGGCTCGAACGCCCGGAGTCGCTGGTCGGGGGTCATGCCTGCGCCGTTGTCGCGTACTCTCACCCGTGCCAGCGGATTGCGGTTCGCATCTTCAGCCAACGTGCCCTCCAGCACGACCTCGCCACCCACGTCCGTGGCTTCCAGCGCGTTGGTGGTCACGTTGAGGAAGGCTTGAAACAAGTCGTCCTCGTGGCCGGATACCCAAGCGGAGCCAGTCGTCGGTATCAGGCGTACTTCGACGCCGGGCTTCTTGTGCTTCTGCATGGCGTGGACGCGCTGGAGCACCACCCACAGGTCCATAGGCTTGGGCGGACCCGCAGCCGGCCGAGACAGGCCGAGCAGGCCCCGCATGAGCCGGGCTCCACGCCACGCCGCGTCGAGCAGCGAGGTCATGTCATTCTCGCTCGGGCGTCCCTCGCAATCGGCCTTCACGAACTCGCCCAGGGCCACCACCGACATGAGAATATTGTTCACGTCGTGCGCGATGTTCGCGGCAACTCGACCAATCGCCTCCAGTCGTTCGGCTTCGTGCAGGCGTCGCTCGAGCTTCTGTTGCGCGGCCTCGACCTGCTGTTTGGCCGTCACGTCGTTCAAATGACACAAGAGGGACTTCACCCCTTGGCCGACGAGGACCGAAGACGATAGCTCCACGTGCCGCATTTCGCCGCTGGGGAGCCGCGTAACCAGCGCGACGGGGGCCCTCGGTGCGCCACGGGTGGTTGCCGCCAGGTGTTGAAAAAAGATGTCGAGCTGGGCATCCCCAAGACAAACGACGAATGGCTTTCCCACGAGCGACTCCCGCGTACGCCCCAAGACTGCCTCGGCCGCGCGATTGGACTCCAGTACGACACCACTCGCGGAGACAGAGAGGATGGCTACGGGAGCGTGCTCGAATATGCCGCGAAAATTTTCGCGCGCGCGTTCGAGCTCCAGTTGCGTCTCGGTCAGGTCCTGATTCTGTATCTCCAGCTCTGCGTAGAGAACGTCGAGATCGTGCAGCGCTCGGGTAAGTACGGTCGTCTCCGCCGCGTCTTGAGCGACTACGTTCGAAACCCGCGCGCGCAGCTCGCTGAGTGCTTTCTGGAACTGCGAGTTAGGCATCGTGCGCCCTCGGGCTGGTGGTCTCTTCGCCGCGCCGCAATGCAACTCTCGCTGTGATGTCGAGGTGAGATAACACTGCGCCCCCATCGTCGGATTCCAAGCGGACCGCCTGTAGCAGAAACCATCGCTTCTCGGTGGGGCTGTCGCAGGGATACTCCAGGTCGAACGCGTCGATGCGGCCCTCCAGCAGTGCGCGCAACTTCTCGACGACTGGTTTGGCAGAGGGATCGGCCTCCGCAGCCGCGACATAGCTGCTTCCGACCCCGGTTCGACGGGCATCGGCGCCGTAAGCGTCGGCAAATTCGGTCCAGGAGCGATTGACGCGGGTCACGACGCCATCGCGGTCCACGAGCGCGATGTGTTGGGGGAGCGCGTCGAGAATTCTGGCGAGCTGCCGCTCGATCTTCTTCGCCGCGGTCAGCTCGAGAGCCGTCACCACCAGCCCTGCGTCGCCCGGGGTATCGGATACGTACGGGGCGACGCGGATCTGATACACCTGCCCGTCGCGGAGGGTGAATTCCTTTTCGGCGGGCACCTGTGTGGATCGCACTTGGTCGAGTAGCTCGAAAAATGCATCGACGCCTAGCTGTATCGATAGGTGAGATATCGGGCGACCGATGTCTCTGTCCAGTAGCCGCATCACGGGGGCGATGGCCGGCGTGAACCGGGTAACGTTGAGCTCGTGGTCGAGAAATACGCTGCCCAGCTTGGTGCTGATGAGAAGGTTGTTGATGTCTTCGTTCAGATGTACGAGCTCGGCGATCTTCTCTTGGTACTCGACGTTGAGCGTGTGGAGCTCTTCGTTCACCGATTGGAGCTCTTCGTTCGTACTCTGCAGCTCTTCGTTCGCAGCGGTCAGCTCTTCGTTGGTCGCTTGAAGCTCCTCGTTCGAGGTCTCGAGCTCTTCGATGGTCGCTTGAATGTTTTCCCGGGAGAAGAGGAGCTCCTGTTGCAGGTCGGCAATCTGTCGCTGTGCGTCGAGGCTCACCGCGCCGGACACCGCCGCCAGCGGTGAATCTGTCGCTCTCTCGTCGGTGAGCGACACCAGAAGTAGGCGGTTTGTCCCGCGCACGTCCAGCGGTCGCACGGATACGGTAATCAAGCCGTCTCGGCCGTCGGGAATTGCGTGATACGTGGCCTCCTGGCTGTCGCGAAGCACGCGATGGGCGGCGAGGCTCACCACCGATGCAACCGACGGAGGTAGCAGGTTTATCAGGTTCAGTGTCGCCGTGCCGGTGCTCAGGCGGAGTAGCGGGCTCGGTTCGCCGAAGAAGTGAATGATGTCGTGGTGCTCATTGACGAGAACCGACGGCGGGGCGAACTTCTCCAAAAGAAGTTGCGCGGCTTCCTGAACGCCGATGGTCAGGCTGTGGGCGGTGCTCTGCGTGGCAAGGGCGCGCTCCCTGGGCAAGGCGGAGGAGAACGCCGGCCCACGGGTGCGTACGTCGGTGCGTCGATATATCTTGCTGGTCGGGTTCAACGGCTCGAGCTCGTCGCCCAGGTCTCCGGGGGTTTCGCTGCTGCCCAGAAAGAGAACGCCGCCTGGCCGGAGGGCGAATCGGAACCCGGCGATCGCCTGCGCCTGCGCGTCGGGAGAAAAGTAGATGAGCAGGTTGCGGCAGCTCACCAGCGCCACCTTGCTGAACGGCGGGTCGCGCGATAGGTCGTGATTGGCGAATACGACCCGCTTGCGAATGAATCGAGCTACCTGGTAGCCGTCGTCGCGCCGAACGAAAAACTGAGAGAGACGCTCCGGCGAAACGTCGGCAGCGATGCTGTCGGGGTAAACCCCGGCACTGGCAAGCTCCAGGGCGTTGCGGTCGATGTCGGTGGCGAAGATCTTGACGTCTCGGGGGCGACCTCCGTTCTCGAAGTACTCCTCGAACAGGATCGCCAGCGAGTATGCCTCTTCGCCGGTCGCGCACCCGGGGACCCAGACGCGGATGCTCTCGCCGGGGCGCGACTTTTCGATCAGGGCAGGAATGACTTCGCGCCGCACGATCTCGAAGGCGTCGCCGTCGCGAAAGAATCGCGTCACGCTGATGAGGAGCTCCCGGAAGAGCGAGGACAGCTCGTCGGGAGACTTTCGACAGACGTCGAGATATGCGGTCAGAGTCTCGATCTGGAGAATCGCCATGCGCCGATGGATGCGCCGCATCACGGTGGTCGACTTGTACTTGGTGAAGTCGACGCCGGTTTGCCTGCGAAGGAGGCCGGCGAGGTTGGCGAAGACCTCCTCTTCGCTGGCGGACGGCTCCTGCTGCGTGTACCGCACCTGCGTCACGATCCCCGCAAAGGTGATGAGCGTCTTGGGGATGGTGGAGACCGGGACGATATAGTCGGCGTGGCCGGTGGAAATCGCGGCGCGAGGCATGCCGTCGAACTTGGCGGTGATCGGGTCTTGCACGATCACGAGCCCGCCGCCCTCTTTGATGGCACGAACCCCGCGAACCCCGTCGCTACCGGTTCCCGAAAGCACGACGCCGGCTGCACGCTCCCCGTACTCCAACGCCAGGGATTTGAAGAGCAGATCGACCGGCAGCGAGAGGCCGCTACCGCGATCGTGAAGGTGAAGCGCGCCGTCGCGCACCGTGAGGTGCTTCTTGGGTGGAATGAGGTAGACGCGGTTGGCCACGATCGACGTCCCATCGGCCGCCGCCACCACCGGCATTTGCGTGTGCTTCGAGAGAAGCTCGACCATGTGGCTCTTGTGATCCGGCGACAGGTGCTGAACCACCACGTACGCGAGTCCGGCGTCGGTGGGCGCCGCGCGCAAGAGGAGCTCCAGCGCTTCGAGGCCACCCGCGGATGCACCGACACCGACGACGAAGAGCGGGCTGCCTTCTGGCCCTTGCGCCGCGCCGTCCATGCCCTTGGTTTGCATGGAGTGAGGCTAAATGACACACTCGACCCTTCCAAGGCCAACGTCGACATTCTTGGCCGAGATTTCGAGGAGGATGTGGAGGAGCGCCTTCTCTTGTGGCGGCAGGGTGCGGACGCACCCCAAATCGTGCAATCCGGGGGGCATCGCGTCGCCGCTGGGGCCTTCAGTCGTGATTGGCCAGACGCAGGGCGGCCACGTTCGGCAAGATGCGGAGCGGTCGGGGATCGACGAGGTGCGACGTGCCGTCGGTGATCGAGCGTGTTCCGTCGGGACCGCTCCGTAGCTCCACCACCACGCGTCCGCAGCGCACCTGGCCCAGGGCTGCCTCACCGCCGTCGACACCCGTCGCGCACGCCCCTTCGAGCGGGCAGCTACCGGGCTTCGAAGCGCCGCCGTCGCTCACGCACACGGCGTTCTGCTTGGTGGCCCTGGGCGCGCCGTCGATGCGGATCTCCACCAGCACCTCGTACCCCAGCAGTTGGTCCGGGGGCATCGGTACCTCGGGGCAGGCCAGGCAATGGGACATCACCTTCTGCACGATCAACCGCGCTGTGCCCGCGGTGGGCGTTTCCTCGGAGCGCGCGTCCACCGCGCCGCCGTCGGGGGCATCGGCCAGGCGCGTTGCGCTCGGCGTTGCCGTGGCGCTCGATGGCGCCGAAGCATCGAAGGGCGTCGGAGCCGCCGTGCGCGTGCACCCGACCACGAGCACGGCGCCGAGCGCCCGACGGACCAGGGTCATGCCAGTCGTCGTCGCCGGGACCCGAAGTGTGACACCTCGCGACCGCGCTCAGCGCGGGACGGTGGGCTTCACGCCGACGCAGGCCGAGACTTCGAGGAGGATGTGGAAGAGCGCCTTCTCCTGGGCCAGCAAGGTGTTGCTGCCGCCGTTGTCGGTGCCCTCGGCGTGGTAGGTCGAGTACATCACGCGGCCACACTTGTCCTGAAAGCTCACGGTGGAGGGCAGGGTGCCGCCGCCGGCCTTGGTGCTGGCCCAGGTCTTCGGGGTGATGGTGACGTTGTTGCCGTTCTCGTCCTGGCCCGGTTGCGGCGCGGTGCTGGAGATGACGGTGTAGCTCTTCTTCAGCTCGGCGCTGGTCTCGCCGATGGCGGTCATCCACGCGTTGAGGCTGGGGTCGCCCCACACCGCGGGCCCGGAGTACTCACCGCCGCAGGCCGAGCCGATACGCGAGTCGGCGCCGGCGAAGTTGATGTAGCCGGGCCAGATCTGCCGCACGTACTCGTAGCTCCAGTCGGTCACGTAGAGCTTGCCGCCCTGCTGCACGTAGTCCTTGGTGACGTTCTTCGACTTGGAGCTGGGCGCGTACGGGTTCGTACACTTGATGTCCTGCGAGAAGTCGGCGCCGCCGGAGCAGGGGATGAAGATGATGTGATACTTGGTGGCCTCGTTGATGTCGTCGAGGGTGTGGTCGATGTCGAAGATGCCGCCGACCTTCTCGGTGAACTCGGTGATGCCCAGCTTCTTGAGCGACTTGGCGATGGAGTCCCAGGTGGCCTGCATGACCTTCATGCGCGGGATGGTGTCGCCCGCCGCCTCGTCGTTCTTCCCCGGGAGGCGCGTGTCGTCGCTGTTCGAGCCCTGCGTGCCCTTGGTGATGATGACCTTGCGCACGCGGCGGAACTGGCCCTTCTGCGTGACCATGTACTGCTCACCCTCCAGATAGGCGGGCAGCTCGAAGGTGCCGTCGGGCTTCGAGTAGGTGAACGCGTAAGATGTAAGCTCCACGCATTTGTCGCAGTAGGTGCTCGTCGGAATGGGCGCGGGCGGCGTCTTGGTGAGGTAGATGAGCGCCTCCGAGATGGGAATGGTTCCCTCCGGCGCGGTGACCTTGCCCTTGACGATGCCGAGCGGCGGCGGAATCACGTCGCTTGCGGATGCGTCGCTGCTGCCGAACTGGCCGGGGCCTTGGGCGTCGACGTCGTTGCCGCCACTCGAGCCGGGACCGTCGGAGAAGCCGGAGCCGGAGGTTCCACATGCCACGAAGGCGGCGAGGGCCGCGGCGCAGGAGAAGGCCAGTGCTGCAGAAGTACGCATAGGGCGGCAGCCTGACTCAAATGCATGCGCCCTTCAACCTTCGGACCCGTTTCCATCGCGCCAATTCCGGGCGCTTTCGGTAACGACGCGTCGCGTCGCCCGAGCCCGGGAAAAAGAACCGAAAAACCCGCAGAAAACCGCGTTCCTTCGCCAGTGCAAAGTGCGCTCACTGGAGCGCACTGCGCTCTGGTCAGCGCGGCGGGGTCGGCCTCACACCCACGCACGCGGAGACCTCGAGCAGCACGTGCATGAGCGCCTTCTCCTGCGCGAGGAGCGTGCCCGCGCCGGCGGCCTCGGTGTGGTACGTCGAGAAGAGCACGCGTCCGCACTTGTCTTGAAAGCTCACGGTGGCCGGCCGCGCGCTGCTCGAATAGAGCTGCGACACCCAGACCTTCGGCGTCTGGGTGAAGGTATTGCCGTTCTCGTCGAGGGAGCTCATGGGGTTCACCCGGAGGATCGACGTGTAGCTCCCCTGCAAGGTGGCGGTGCCCTCGCCGATGGACTGCATCCACGCGTCGAGACCCTTGTCGTCGAACTTCGCCGGGCCGTTGGACTGGCCCTTGCCGCAGGCGGAGCCCACCACGCTCGTCTCGCCCGACCAGGTGATGAACCCCGGCCAGTTCTGCCGCACGTACTCGTAGCTGAAGTCTGTAAAGTACAGCTTTCCGCCCCCCTGCACGTATTGCTTCAGCGCCGAGCCCACGGTCTTGTCGGCCATGTAGCCCACCGAGCAGTAAGGCTGGTTGCCGCTGCTGGTGGGGTCGTTGTTCACCGAGCCGGCGCAGGGGAAGAACACCACGTGGTACTTGGCGAGCTCCGCCGGATCCTTCTGGATGCGGCTGGCGGTGGGGCCGTCGTTGAAGCCCTGGAGGCTCTCGAAGTCGGTGATGCCCAGCTTGTTGAGCGAGCGGTCGACCTTGTCCCATGCGTAGGGCATCACCAGCATGCGCGGGATGGTGTCGCCGGCGGCTTCGTCGTTCTTGCCGGGCAGGCGGTTGTCCTCCGGCACCGCGCGCAGCGTGCCGGCCCCGGCGCTCACCTTGCGCACTCGGCGGAACTGGCCCTTCTGCGTCACCATGTACTGCTCGCCCTCGGCGTACACCGGCAGGTCGAACGTGCCGTCGGGCTTCGAGTAGGTGAACGCGTACGACGAAAGCTCCACGCACTTGTCGCAGTACGTGGTGCTCGGGATGGGCGCGGGCGGCGTCTTGGTGAGGTAGACCAGCGCGTCCGAGATGGGGATGGTGCCTTCCGGCGCGGTGACCTTTCCGCTCACGTTGCCGATGGGTGGCGGGATGACGTCGGTGGCGGCGCCGTCGCTGCTGCCGAGCTCGCCGGGCTTGCCGCCGTCGCCGTTCTGCCCGTTGGGGTCGCCGAAGCCCGAGCCCGACGTTCCGCACGCGACGAAGAAGAAGAAGGAGGCGAGCGCGCTCGCACCTGCCGACAGCCCGAGCACCGTTTTCCGCATGTTCGGACACTGACCCAAAAAACGCGGCGGATCAAGCGAGCGCACGCGGAAGTCGAGATTCGGGTCGCGCGCTTACGCGCCGGGCGCAACTTTGCGATACAGCAGAACCGTGCGCGGCGCGCCGGTGTGGGAGAGCGTGTAGGCACGCTGCGCCTGGACCATGGCGCCATCGACTTCCGGTGCCGGCTCCTGCGAGACCAGCACCGCAACCAGGCCCTCCGGCTTCACCAGCCGAAGCCCGAGCGCCAGCCACTCCGGCGGCTTGAGGGTCGCGCGCGAGAGCGCGACGTCGAAGGTCTCGCCCTTCTCCGCGAGGTCCTCGCCGGCGGCGCGCTCCACCCGCACGTCGGTGCAGCTCGTCTTGGAGAGCACCGTGCGCAGGAAGCTCGTGCGCTTGGCCAGCGGCTCCACCAGCGTGACCGAGAGGTCGGGGCGCAGGAACGCGAGGCCGAGCGCGGGGCCCCCGGCGCCGGTGCCCACGTCGACCACCGAGGCCTTCTCCGGGAGCAGTTGCGCCAGCACGAAGGCATCGGCGAGCATGAGCTCCACGGCGTCGCTGCCGGTGCGCGCGGCCGTCAGGTCGAGCTTGGCGTTCCACACCACGAGCTCGTCGAGCCACGCCTCGCAAGCGACGATCGAAGCGTCGCTGGGGACGAATCCGTAGGGCTCGGCGCAGGCCCGAACCGCCCAGCCT
>JABFRG010001209.1 GCA_013141295.1 Polyangiaceae bacterium | reverse complement strand
GCAGCGGGCAGCGCGGGCGCGGACGCCACCGCGGCCCGAGCCCCGTGGGGTCGTGAACCACCGAGCTGCGCCGCCACCAGTCGCGCGTAGATGCCATTCTTGGCCAGCAGTTCGGCGTGGTTGCCTTGCTCCACCAGGACGCCCTCTTCCATGACCAAGATGCGGTCGGCGTTGACCACGGTGCTGAGCCGGTGCGCGATGAAGATGCGGGTGCACGAGAGCGCCTGCAGCTCCTCCTGGACCTTCGCCTCGGTCATGGCGTCGAGCGCGCTGGTGGCCTCGTCGAGCAGCAAGATGGCCGGGTCGTGCACCAGGGCCCGGGCGAGGGCGATGCGCTGCCGCTGACCACCGGAGAGCGACGAACCGCCCGCCACCACCGGGGTGTCGTACTGCATGGGCATCTTCATGATGTCGGCGTGGATGCAGGCGCGGCGACCAGCCTCGGTGAGGCGCTCCAGCGGCGCGCCGGGGTCGCCGAGGGCGATGTTGGCGCGAATGGTGGTGCCGAAGATGTGCGGCTTCTGCACCACCACGCCCAGCTGCTTGCGCATCGACCGGAGCTCGAGCGACGACAGCGGCATGGCGTCGAAGCGAACCATGCCCTCGGTGGGCTGGTAGAGACCGAGGAGCACGCGGCCCAGGGTGGTCTTGCCCGACCCGGAGCGCCCCACGATGGCGATGCACTCGCCGGGGGCGACCTTCACCGAGACGTTGCGCACCACCTCGGGCAGCTTCGGGTTGTAGCGGAAGCTCACGTTCTCCACGGAGATCTCCCCGCGGAGCCGCGGAGTCACCCGGCGGCCGCCGCCGGCCTCTTGCTCGGGCTCGGTGTTGAGCACGTCGTCGATACGTGCAAGATGCACGCGAACCAACTGAATCTGCTGGAGCGTCCCCACCAGGTTCATGGTGGGCCGCATGAAGCCCACCGCCAGGGCGTTGGCCGAGAGCATGGTGCCGAGCGTCATCTCGTGGCTCATGACCTCGAGGATGCCGCCGATGAGCAGGAACATGGGACCGACGATGTTGAGGGTGCCCAGCAAGGCCTCCGACCAGTTGGCGACGTTGCCGCGCCGAAGGCCGATGTTCATCACGTCGACGTAGTTGGTAGCCCAGTTCTGCGAGGCCTGGTGCTCGGCGCCGCTGGCCTTCAGCGACTCCATGCCGGAGAGCAGCTCGTTGAGGGAGCCGGCGGCCTCCGCGGTCTTGGCCAAGCTACCGGCGGAGAGCTCGCGCAGACGCTTGCGCGTGAGCATGTAAGCGCTGCCCTGGAGCGCCACCAGCACCACCGCGAAGGCGGTCATCTTCAGGCTCATGATGGCCAGGAACGCCAGGTGGAAGACCACCAGCGTGCCGTCGATGAAGCCGGAGAGCACCGCGCCGGTGAGGAGCTCGCGAATGGTGGTGACGCTGCCCACGCGCAGCTGGAGATCGGCCACCTGACGCCGCTCGAAAAAATCGTAGGGCAAACGGAGCATGTGCTCCACGAAGCCCATGGTCATCTTCGCGTCGAAGCGCGTGCGAAGGTGGAGCAGCAGCTGCCCGCGCACCAGCGAGCCCAGGAAGTAGAACGCCAGCGTGACCGCGAAACCGATGACCAACACCAAGAGCAGGTGGGTGTCGTTCCGGGGAATCACGCGATCGATGAGGCGCCCGTTGATGAGCGGAAGCACCAGCGAGCAAAGCTGCAAGAGCACCGACAGCACCGCGAGGCGGCCCCAGTCGTCGGAGCCCTTGAGGGCCGCCGTGATGTGGCGGGTGAGCGGCTTCTTCTTGCTCTTGGACGGCGCGAAGAGCTCGTCCTTCTCGAACAGGAGCGCGACGCCGGTGAAGGCCCGGCGCGCTTCTTCCATCGACGCGACCCGCCGGCCGAACGCCGGATCCACCAGGTGCACGCCCTCTTTGCTCACCTTCTCGAACACCACGAAGTGGGTGAAGTTCCAGTGGAGGATGGCGCCCATGGGGAGCTCGCCCATGTCCGAGAGCTCCACGCGAACGCCGCGCCCGCGCAGGTGAAACACCGCGGCGGCCTCCAGGATCGATCGCGCCGTGACGCCGTCGCGGCCCACCGCCAGCGAATCGCGTACCTCGGCGAGCTCCGTCTCGCGACCGAGCAGCCCGAGCACCATGGCGAGCGACGCGGCGCCGCAATCGGTGGCCATCGTCTGCTGGATGACCGGAAGCTCGGGTGCGCCGAGCTTCTTGCCCAGCTTCCCCAGCGCGGGGAACTGGTCCATCAGGGTGCGGAGAGACGCCATCTGCGGGAGCGGGCTTTGCGCCATGGTCCTCGAGAATGCAAAGGCCCGGCCATCCTCCCGGGCTGTAGTTTGACGCCGCGCGTGGCTAGTGCAGCGCGCGTGATTGTCGAGCAGAGCAGGGCGCGGCTCGCCAGCAGGTCCCGAGCCCGAGCCCGAGCCCGAGCCCGAGCCCGAGCCCGATCTTGTCCGGATCTCGATCTCCCGTCTCGGGCCCTGGCGGGCTCGACTCAACGCGAGGGCGGAAAACGCCGGAACGAAGGTCGTCCTCTGGATTCCGCCACGGCCTGTTGTCGACCTGTTTGGCCTGCTCACGCGGGGCGTTTCGGGCACGGCCACGGGCTCGGGCTCGGGCTCGGGCTGGATGGTTTCGTGATCGACAATCACGCTCGGTCATTTACTGCAGCGCCGTGGACGTAAGACTAAGGAGCGAGCTGCGCTGCAATAGCGAATTCGCGGGAGCGAATTCGGGGTTTGGGCGGAGCCCAAGGGACTAGCCCGGATTCTTCATGGGCCGGTCGGCGAATGGCGCGAGGCGCGGGAAAGATGGGCGCACGCCGGATCGCAGACCCGAGACGGACTGTTGCTCCTTCGCAGGGTCAGCAGCCGCCGTACGCCCGAGATTTCCCGATGCATCGTGACATGCAGCCCCGGAACCATGAATAATCCGGGCTAGGGAAGGAGCACGCGGAGCGCCGGCACCAGCGTGACGAGCAGCGGCTCTCGCCGAACGCGCACCGAGGCGGTTCCGGTGAGACCGTCGAAATACCCGTACGGCTGTCCCTCGGAAGTGAACGTCGCGGCCGGGAGCTTCGCCATGACCAGCACCTTCGCGCCCGGGTCCATCTTCAGCGAGCCGTCCTTGTCCTGGCCCAGGAGCCGCTGCACCTCGAGCGGTCCGATGGCCTCGGCGGAGACCTCGGTGACCTCGAGATCCGAGTACTCGTAGCGGAAGCCGTCGAGCTCGAAGCGCATCTTCTGCCCGGCCTTGAGCATCGGCCGGTAGTCGGCGGGGACCAAGGCCACCAGCGACACCTGCGCCGCATCCTTGGGCGCCACCGCCACGATGAGCTCGCCGGGATTCACGTGTTGCCCCGGCCGAACCCGCACGTCGCTCACGTAGCCCGCCTCGGTGGCGCGGAGCGTGCGCTGCTCCACCGCGCTCGCCGCCTGGTCCTTCTTCGCCCGCAGCGCCGAGAGGGTCTGCTTGGCCACCATGTCGTTGGGGTCGCGCAGCATGCGGATGAGCTGGAGATCGAACTCGCTGGTGGCCCGGGCGAGCTCGCCGGTCTCCTCGGTGTCGTGCAGACGAACCAGCACGGTCCCCACGTCGACCCACTGGCCCGGATGAACGTCGACGCTCTCCACGGTGGCCGCGTTGGTGGCGTTGATCATGCGGCGGCCATCGATGCGCACCACGGCGGGGCCTGCGGCGTACTCGTCGATGCTGAAGACGCTGATGAAGATGAACCCTGCCACCGCGGCCAGCGCGCACAGGCGATAGGCCAGGCGCGTCCAGCGGCGATCGAACCGCAGGATATCGCCTTCGTCGGCGCCGTCTGCATGGTGCGCGACCGCTTCGCTCCGGAAAATTCCGCCACGGGGCGCCGCGCTCTCGGGCGTGCTCATCGTGCGCTCTCTCGCTCGTCAATCCGCTTGGCCTGCCCGGTGGCCACCAGGTACTGCACCTCGGCCAGCGCGAACGACAGCTCCGCGCGAATCTTCTGGGCGCGGGCGTCGATGTCGGTGGTCTCCGCGTCGAAGAGCTCGAGCGGGCTCGAGAGCCCCTGGGCGTATCGGGCCTGGATCACCGCGAGCACGATGGCCGACGCGTCGGCGGCCTTCTTGGCATGCTCCACCAGCGAGGCCGTGGTGCGCACCGCCTGGGCCCCGCGAGCCGCGTCGCTCCGCACC
>JABFRG010000157.1 GCA_013141295.1 Polyangiaceae bacterium | reverse complement strand
GCCGGTGAATGTCCGGGGGTTCCGTGACCACACATCATTCACATACCATCTCGTATGCTGCAATTCCGCGGAAGTTCAATGGCCTTCGGACCGCCCACAGGAACCACCCCGGCCAAGCTGCGGGCGAGAGCACGCAATCTGGACCTTTTCGTTCACGCCTCGCGCGGGCCGAGGAGATTCAACAATTCTAGCGCAAGCTCTTCCAGGGCGAGCGGCGAGCCGAGGTCGAGGAGCGCCTGCGCGCCCAGGATGGCGGAGAGCACCAGGGTGCCGCAGCGCTGCGGATCGACGTCCTTGCGGAGCATGCCGCGCTGTTGCCCGTCGCGAACGAGCTCGGCGACGCGACTGGTGCACATCTTCACGAACGCGAGGTAACGCTCGCGGAGAAGCGGCGAACGCGCGCACGCGTCGAAGAGTTGGTACGGGCGCACGCCGCCGGCCGGCATGAGCGGGTACTCGCCGGTGCGGCAGGCCTCGAGGAAGCGCGCCATGAGCGCCGGGAGGCCGCCCTCGCTGGGCGTGAGCAAGCGGTCGAGGAGCTGCGTTCCGACGCGGTCCATGACGGCCACCAGAAAGTCGTCGCGGTCGCGAAAATGCACGTAGAACGCGCCGCGGGTGAAGCCGGCGTGCTCGCAGATGGCGTCGAGGCTGGGGCCGTCGAGACCTTCCTTGGCGAACAACACCATCCCGGTCTCGATGAGCGCATCGCGGGTGTCGAGCTTGCTCTGGGCTCGGGTCTTGCGACCCTTGGTGGCGGTCTTCTTCGACATACGTATGTGTATGTTCAACGTTTCGTCGGAGGGTGTCGGTGCGAGCGAAGGGAGCCCCTCGCCTGCCTCTCCTCTACACCGAAGCGACCACGTTTGCACCCGCAGCGCGCGGGGCGCAGCGAATGCGCGCGGAACGACCACCGAAGCGTCACGGGCAATCCGCAACCGCTCGGCGTCGCGCTCCCGCTCACCGGTGGGCCACGTACGGTTGCGCATGCCCGCCAGCCGGGCAGCTGCGAGAAATGCGTGCGCGTCGCATGCGCGCGTGGGACCCGCCGGCGCGCTCCCTGAGCACAGATGTCTCGCAACGGCGCCCGGCCCACCACGGCGGAAGGCGAGGCCTGCGCTCTCGCTGTTCGAAGACATTTTCGTATGTGAAGTGTGGCTTACCCGGCAGGCTGCTTGACGCGCTTGCACGGGGGACGTGCTGCGGCGCGGCACAAAATCCGAGCGGCGCGACCCTCTGGGGGCCGAGGCGACGTCCTCGACGATGCGCCGAATCTTTGGATATCAAAGCAGAAACGTGGGGAAAGTGCGGCGTCCACCGGAACCCGTGGGCCAACCGAGGAGGGGGCGCGTTCGAGCGCCCGAACCAGGACGGAGTGCCAGAAGTTGCATGCAGGAGGGAATTCTCCCACATCGGCGACAACCGGATTTCACATACTGATCCGTATGAATCGGGGCCTCCACATACGAACTCGCATGTGAGACTGCGTCACGCTACGGAAGAGCTGCCAAATGCGCACGGCCCATCAAACGACCCGCTGCGCCGGCCCGTAGGTTCCTTCGGGTAACCCGGAGGAACCCATGAACGTACAGAACACGGAGCAACGCGCGGACATCGTGGTGATCGGCCTGGGCGTGCGGACCTCGCTTTCCGGCGCCGCCACCGACATCCCCGCGCTGTGGCAGCGCGTGATGCAAGAAGGCTCGCTCGAGAAGGTGCCGCGGCGGGTGGGCGACGCGAATGTGTATGCAATCTACACGAACTACGAGAGCGACTACCGCGGCGCCTACACCATGATCCTCGGCGTGGCGGTCGAGCCCGAAGCGCCCACCCCTGCCGGCATGCAGCGCGCGGTGATCCCCGCCGGCGCCTATGCGACCGTTCGCGCGGAAGGTCCGCCCCAGGAAGCCATCTGGGGAGCCTGGCGCTTCTTCTGGGAGGAGTGGCCGCGACGGAGCGAGCGTCGCTACGCGGCCGACTTCGAGCGCTACGATCCCGCAGCGCTCGCCGGCTTCGCGCAGAATCACGTCGCCGTCGACGTGGTGGTAGGGATCAGCCCCGCCCCATGAGCACGACGTGGGCCTTGCCGCCCCCGGGCAGGTCCACGTAGCGGAACTCCACGCGCTTGATGGTGCGCTTGTTGCCCGGAAGATCGATGACGCGGCTGGCGCTGTTCTTGTCGAACACCAGCCGCGTCTTGGGCTCGAAGGTCTCGCCGTTGCCGAACACCACCTTGATGTCGAGCATCACCATCGCGCTCCCCTCCACCTTGATCTGGAGCGCGGTGAACAGGCCGTCGCCGCGGCCCACGGTGATGACGTCGCGATCGAGCTTCGCGTCCACCGTGCGTTCGCCCAGTTGCTCCCAGCTCGGGATCTCGTGCCCCATGAGCGAGACCCGCGCGCGGCCGCCACCGGGCAGGTCGACGTAGCGAAACTCCACGCGCTTGATGGTGCGCTTGTTGCCCGGAAGATCGATGACGCGGCTGGCGCTGTTCTTGTCGAACACCAGCCGCGTCTTGGGCTCGAAGGTCTCGCCGTTGCCGAACACCACCTTGATGTCGAGCATCACCATCGCGCTCCCCTCCACCTTGATCTGGATGGCGTCGAACACGCCGTCCTCGCGCCCCACCGCGATGGTGTCGTGATCGACCTTCGCGTCCACGGTGCGCTCTCCGAGCTGCTCCCATCGCCCCTGGCTCGCCGCAGTGGGCGACGCATCGGCATGGGCAAGGGTTGCGGTGCCGGTGAAGCCGGCGACGAGGGCGAGGGCGAGCACGGGGACGAGGCTGATGCGCATGAAGAGGGCTCCGGGGTTCGGGTTCGCGAGAAGCTGCGCGCAGCGGACCGCGTGCGCGCTCCCTCCTCGTTCGCAAGCCGCATGCCCTCCGCTGCACCTCGATTTTTCCGTGGATTCGCCGGTGCACGAGGCGGCGCCCCGAGGGATCGTACCCCCCATGATCTCCGCGACCAGCCCATGATCCCCGAGATCATCCCGCCCTTCGCCGGGAGATTCGCGGGCCTCCAGGCGACGCACGAGCACGCTTCGCTGCTAGCGAGCGCCGTGCCAGTCCGGAAGCCTACTCGGCGATGCGAACGCGGACCTCGGTGCGGAGGTCCGCCTCGGGCGTGCACGAGGGATCGTCGAGGTAGTGCTCGACCACGGCGTCGGTGGCGAGCTCGTAGCCGCTCTCGGGGAACCAGCGCCCGATGACGTCGAGGTAGGTCTCGTGGAGCCGGTGGTATGGCCCCACGTGCAGCCCCACCGCGTAGGTGCCCGCGGGAATCTCGGTGATCGCGAGCCCGGCAGTGGTGGGCACGAAGGCCTCGGGTACCACCACCGCTGCGTCGAACCGCAGCCGAGCTTCTTCCGTGACGTCGGGATCGTCGGGACAGATGCCGTAGAGCGGCGCGCCGCCGAATCCGTGCGCTCCCGCCCACGCCAGCATGCGGCCCCAGGTCTCGCCCACCGTCGCGTAGCTCCCGCGATGCCGCATGCACACTACATGCAATGCGTCGAAGGACCGCACCGATACCGGCGCCGAAGGCCGCTCGATGCGCTGGGCCTGCCACGCGACGAGCCGCGGCGAGGGTTCGCTGGCTGCCGCGTCGCGATAGGCCGACGGCGCCACGCCGAAGCGCGCCTGGAAGGCTCGGGTGAAAGCCTCGTGCGACTCGTAGCCGGCCTCCATGGCCAGATCCAGGAGCCGCGCGCCGTCGTCCGCGTTCCGCAGCCGTCGCGCCGCACGCTCCAGGCGCAGCCGCCGCAGGTGCTGCATGATGGTCTCGCCCAGCTGGGCGCGGAAGATCCGATGAAAGTGGTGGAGCGAAAGATGCGCGGTGCGCGCCAGGATCGAGGGGTCGACCTCGTCGTCGAGGTTCTTCTCCAGAAAACGCTCCACCCGCGCGATGCGGGCGGCGTAGTCCTCACGGGTGCTCTCTCGCAGCGCCATGGCTGCCTGTTCTAGCCGACTTTCGAGCGCACTCGGTCGAATCTGGCCGGTGGCCGTGACGCGCCTCGGCGCTCGTGTAGGCTGCCCCCAATGCGACACATCGGCGTGCTGTGCTTTGCGATGGCCGCCTCGGGATGTGGGGGTTGCCGGGACCACCTGCCGGGGCCGCTGGGAACCAAGGAGGCGGTGGAAGAACCGCCGGCGGCGCCGGCAGGTGG
>JABFRG010000845.1 GCA_013141295.1 Polyangiaceae bacterium | reverse complement strand
TCTCCAGCCCCTGGTGCACCCCCGCGCCCACCACCACCCATCGAAGCAGGCCATCGCCGCTCTCGAGGAGCCAGTCGCTGCCGTACTCCAGGGGAAACGCCGGGGCACCCGGCTCGCCCACCTCGAGCGCGAGCTCCCGCCGTAGCTCGAAGAACGGATAGGTGGCGCGAAGCACCATCGGCGTGGTTCCCCGCGCCTCGCCATGGACGTGGGCGGCATGCAGCGTCCACCCCGTCGCCTCCATCTTGCGGTAGCTGCGCCCGAGGCCGAGAAACCCGCCGCTGCTCCAGCCCATGAGCTCCGGCGTGAACGACGCGTTCTGACCCCGGTGCACGCGCGGCGCGCGATCCGGAACCAGCTCGTACAGGTCGGCCTGACGCACCATCACCCCGAATACGAAGCCGAAGACGAGCACGAGCGATGCGCCCGCCACGACGAAGGCGCCGAAGCGCCGGGCGGACGAAGGCTCGATCGCCCGGATCAGCCGATAACCGAGCGCCGTGAGCGCCAGCGCATGCGCGAGCCAGAGCCCCCCGACCACGCCCATGAGCCCCTGCAGCGCCCGGAGCGAATCGCCCACCGCGATGGGCAAGACGAACAACGAGGCCAGCAAGAAAGCGCCGGCACCGGTCGCGGCAGCCAGCACCGAGAGCAGCGGGCGCAGGCTCCGCGCGGGCGCGATGGTGCCATAGGGCGCTGCCGGTCCCCCGCGATACACGGGCTGCGCCGGCAGCGGTGGCGCGTCGTCGGGCAAGGCCGCCCAAGGCGGCGCACGGCGCAAGCGCCGGAAGGCGAACAACACGACCACCAGAGAGACCACGAGCGGCACCAGCGGCCAGGTGGCCACGCGCACCGACTCGCCGGCATAGGAAGGCACCGGGGTTTCGTAGCTCGGAAAAGGAAAGTGCAAGCCCTGGAAGCTTACCGCACCGCGCCGGCTGGGCCAGTCGTGCGCGCAGCTTTGGAATGGCGCGCGCCGGAACGGCGTATTCTCGGAGCCCATGCGCTCTCTACCTCGCGGTCTCGCCTGCCTGACTCTGACTACCGCCTTGGTGAGTGGCTGCCGAGAACCCAAGAGCAGCGCCGAAGCACCCTCGCCCGCGGCCGCTTCGCAATCAGTGCAGATCGCGCCTCGGTCGACCCTCGACGCCGGCCCGGTGCTGGTCGACCTGCTGCACAGCATCGCCTGCACCGTGGCGGTCTCCTCCAAAGTCGACAATCCCAAGGACTTTCCCGAGCACCTGGTGGACGGCAAGGCGGAGACCGCGTGGAACAGCAAGACCGGCGATCTCCACGGCTTCATCGCCTTCCGCGTCCCCGCGGTGGCGCGCGTGCGGCGGGTGGAGCTCACCGCCGGCTTCGACAAGGTGGGCCCCTCGGGTGATCTGTTCACCAAGAACCATCGCATCACCAAGGTGCGCCTCACCCGCGAAGGCAAGCCGGTGAAGGAAGCCGACCTCGATCCGAGCCTGCGCGGTCTCCAGGGGTTCGACGTCGACGAAGCGGGCGGCGACTTCAAGCTCGAGGTGCTCACGACGCTGCCGGGCACCGAGAAGAAGTGGCAAGAGCTCTCGGTCTCGGAGCTGCGGGTGCTCGGCGACACCGGCGGCGCGCCGGAAAATCCCGAGCACATCCCGGCCATGGCCATCGGAAGCCTCGACGGCGTCCCCGCGCACGCCAGCGTCAAGGGTGAAGCGCCGGTCGGCCCCTTCGCGACCCTCGCCGCGCTGTGTGCTGCCTACGACAAGGCCATGACGTCCTTCATCGACGCGGCCTTCCCCGGCGACCGCTATCCGGGAAAGATCGAGGGCCCGCACTGCGCGCCGTGGCAATACCCACCGGCGGCCGCGGTGAGCGCGATGGTCACCGGCGGGCCGTTCCTCTCCGGGCAGTTCGTGCGTGTACACGACGCCCAGGATGATTCGGCGCAGCTCGTGCTGCAAACCAAGGAAGGCTACTCCTTGACCAAGGTGCGCCTGTGGTCGCGCTATCACAATGATCCCGGCTGCGGCCACGCCTCGGACCACTCCCTCGAGGACGCCCGCCTGGTGAAGGTCGGCGCGCATGAAGCGCTGGTGCTGCGCCTCCTCCGCACCGACATCTACTGGCTCGGCGCCACCGATCCCGGCGGCACCTTCGAGGATGCGTACGCCTGCAAGGTCGATGATCATGGCGCGGCCGCGTGCGAAGGCCCCGTCGTCAGTGGCCGCTCGGTGGGGTGGCCAGGCGGCTGGAACCCCGGTGCCGGCACCTTTCCCGCGATCGTCGCCAGCAAAGTGAAGTGGGACTCCCGAAAGACCCCCACCCTCGGCCCCGCCGGCGATCTCCGCCTCGTGCCCTGACCTCTCGGCGGTCATCCCGAGTCTTCACGCGCGCGCCGCGCGCAGCATCTCGAAGAAACAAAGAGTCATCCCGAGCGAAGCGAGGGACCCCCTCTCCCTCTCGCTTCGCGCAGGGCGAGCCGGGCGCCGTCCCTACTCGCAGCTGCCGCCGTAGCCGTAGTAGTCGCGACCGCCCATGCCGTGGTCCGAGGTCGACGGCGCCGGCGGCGCTGCCGGAACCACGCACGCGCCGATGACCACGTCGGACCTCTGCGTGCCGAAGTCGCCTTCGCCCAGCGAGAACGCCCGCACGTTGGAGTCGGACACCGCCACCATGTGGCGCTTCAGCTCGAAGGCCCGGCGCGGGTTCCCATCGACCTGCAGGAACCCGCGCTTCTTCAGGGTGTCTCCTTCGAGCGTCAAGAGCTGGATGCCACTATCGGGGCTCTTGCAGTCACCGCCAGACGCCCAGGTGGACGAGAGCGGAACGGCGACCAGGCCATCGTCGAAGATGCGAAACGCCTTCTGGATGCGGTCCTGGCTCTCCGGAAGCTCGGTATCGAGAATGTTGTGGTCCGAGGAGATCCGCGCGCCGAACGCTTCGCGGGCCAGGAGGCGCGGCGCGGCCATGTCGCTCACGTCGATGAGCGAGACGTTGAGGCTGCCGGCGGCGTCTTGCCGATCGATGCCGAGGCCGACGAGCTTGGTTCCCTGGGGCTCCAGGTGGAACAGCCACCCGGGCATGTGCAGCTCGCCCTTCTGCACCGGCTTCGTCGGGTCGGTGAGGTCGAGCACGAAGAGCGGGTCCGTCTGGTTGAAGGTGATGGCATAGCCGCGGGCGCCGTCGAAGCGAACCGTGCGAAGGCCCTCCTGCCGTGGAAGAACGAGCTCGGTGCGCCCGAGCGGCGTGGCCACCGCGGTGCTCTCCATGCGGAACGTCTCCACCGCCGGGCTACCTTCGCCGTTCGAAGTGCGTCCAACCCCGCGCTGGCTCACCACCCGAAGGACGCCGTCGGTCTCGTCCATCTGCCACCGGCTGAGCACCGGGCCGGTCACCGCGAGGTGCGCGCCGACCTTGAGGTGGCCGGTCGGGTCACTGATGTCGAGGACGTCGATGATGCCTTCCCGGAACGAATGATCGGAGGAGCCACGAGGGTCGAAGTCGGCGTGCCCACCGACGTAGAGTCGCGTGGGGGTGGCCACGATGCTGCGCTTCCACGCCATGCCCCAACCGAGCGATTCGTTGTCGACGGCGTCGCTCGCGAAAGATACCTGATCCACCTGCGCGATGGCCGCCAGGTCCGCCACGTCGAAGGTGGTCACCGTGGTCTCGACCTTGGCGCGGGCGCACGACCAGCAGGTGCCGTTGCGGTAGCTCGCCACGTAGAGCACGTGGCCCACGATGCGCGAGTCGGCGATCTCGCCGGGAACCACCAGCTTGCCGAGACGAACCATGCTCGCGGGGTTCTTCGCGTCGAGGACCGTCACCAGCGCGCTCTCGCTCTCGTCCGGCGGTTGGGTGGTGCTCGCCGCGGCCTCGCCCGGCTCCTTGACGCTGCCGGAAGCGGTGACCGCGTGGTTCGACATGGCGACCAGCAAGTCGCCACGCCGGTACATCTCGAACGGTACGCCGGACACGGTGGTCTTGCCGAGCAGCGCCAGGTGCGCCGGGTCCGCAGCGTCCACCACCGCGACGGTGCCGGACTTGGACATGGCATAGAGGCGACCGAGATCGTCGGTCTGGATGATGTCGGCTTCCGAGAGCGCGCGGGTGGCAGTCGTGGGCGTGGCTTTGCTCGGAGGCTGGCTCCCGGCGTTCTCATACGCCATGTCACCACAGAGGTTGTT
>JABFRG010001193.1 GCA_013141295.1 Polyangiaceae bacterium | reverse complement strand
ACCCTGCGGATCCTTCAGGTGGGACCGGGCTTCCGCACGGAGCGTATACGACACACGCCCGCGTGGAGCGATCATCCGATGGAGGCTCCCGAGGCGGCGACGCGCTTGTTCGACGCCGTGAGCGCCTCGGTGGCGCGAGCCGTGGGCGATCGCCAGCGGGTAGCGGTCATGGCCGGCGGGGGCGTGGACTCCAGCGCCCTCCTGGCCGCGACCCTGGCCCAGGCGCGCGGCGCGACGCCCAAGGAGATCACCGCCCTCACCTGGGACTTCGGCGGCGACGGGGACGACCGGCCGTACATGCGCGATCTGGAGAACGCCCTGGGCATCGTGCCCATTCGCGTCTCGCCGGCGGGAGCGACCCCGTCGTTCGCCCGCAGCTTGGTGGTAGAAGGTGTACCCTACACGCTTCTCTGCGGCGCCATGGAGCTGCAAACCTTCGCCCTGGCCAAGGAGCGCGGCTGCGAGATGGTGCTCACCGGTATCGGTGGCGACGAGGTGCTCGCCGGCGCGGTGCAAGCGGCGGTGCTCGGCGGCGCCGTGAGCAGCCGGGGGCTCCGGCGCCTGGGCGCCATCCCCGGGGCCGTGCGTCGCGCAGTGACCCTCGACGTCAGCACCGCCCGGTCGCCGCTGCGGCGCATCGGCGATTTCCTGGTGCGCCCGCTCCTGCGTCCGCTGGCGTCGCGGCGACTTCGCACCCGCAATTTCGTGCGGCGCATGGGCAGCACCACGCCGTGGCTCGGACCTTTGGGCAACGCCGCGCTCGAAGCGGCGGCCCGCGAGACCACCGCGGAGACCCGGGTTCCTGCGGACGCGCGGAGCCGTTACTTGCACTTCGCGGACCGCACGCTCTTCGAGGAGTACATGGATCTCCGCGCGCTACTGGAGGAAGAGAGCGGCCTGCCGCGGGCCGACGTCTACCTCGACGACGCGCTGGTGGAGCTCGTCGCGCGCATCCCGCCGGAGCACTTGGTCTTCGGCGGTCGCCACCGCGGGCTCTTCCGCGAGGCGCTGCGCGGGCACGTCCCGGAGAGCATCCGCCTGCGGAAGTCCAAGGCGTCCTTCGACGACGCCATCCAGGCCTACGCCGCGTCGCCGGAGGCTCGCACCTTGGTGCGCTCGCTGGGCACCGACGCGGTGTCCGCCGACCTCGGCATCGCGGACCGTCGGCTGCTGGCAGAGGCCGCGACCCGGATTGCCTCCGAGCGCGATCCCGCCGCGTACGGCCTGGGGCTCTCGTACCTGTGGTCCACCCTGGCCGCCGAAGCCTTCCTCCGGGAGCAGCGCCCATGAAGTGGATCTCCGAGGCGCGGGTCGAGGGCGACGTGGTCTTTCGCATCGGGCGCGACGGCGCCGGGCTGGTGGCGGAGTGGCCCGACTCGCTGACGCTGCGGGTCGATCCCGGCGAGGCGCCCTCGCTCACGGTGCACCCGGACGCGGAGCCGGCCTTCGTGGAGAAACTGCGCAACGGCCCGGTGCGCGCACTCTTGCGGCATCTGGAAGGGAAGATCACCATGCATGGTGCAACCATCGCCTGGGGCGCCGAGGCGCTGTGCCTCCTCGGCGACAGTGGCCAGGGGAAGTCGACCCTCTCGGCTGCCCTTTGCCTCCGACACGGCGCAACGCTGCTGGGCGATGACGTCGCGCACCTGGAGCGGGACGGCGCGGTGGTGTGGGTCACACCGGCCTTCGAGGATCACTCGCTCACCGCCGAGGCGTGTCTCGCGCTGGGGGTCCCCGTCGTGACCGATGCGCGACGGGAAAAAACTCCCGCGCCGGCGTCGCGGCGGACCGAGCCGGCCGAGCTCCGGGCCTTCGTGGTCCTGGCGTTCGGTGGCGATGCGCCGGCGCTCACGCGCCTCTCGGGCTTTCGCGCCCTGGGACCCGTGGTGTCGGGCATGGCCCGCTTCGTCCTGGACGATCCCGCGATCACCGCCCGCGATCTCGCGGCCGCGGCAGAGCTTGCCCGGTCGGTGCCGGTGTACGAGCTTTCGCGACCGCGCGATCTTTCCCGCGTCGCCGAGTGCATGGGCGCGCTGCGCTCGCTGTTGGTAGAAGGAGAGCCCCATGTCCATCGATAAGAACGTCCGCGTCGACGTCGCGCCCAACGTGTTCACCCGGGAGTTCGAGGGCGAGCTGGTGGTGCTCGATCTCGAGGGCGGCGACTACTACGGCCTCGATGCGCTCGGGCGGCAGCTGTGGGAGGGACTGACCCACGGTAAGTCTCCCGCCGAGGTGGCCGCCGAGGTGGCCGTGGAGTTCGACGTGGCCCTCGCTACCGTCGAGGCCGACTTCACGAACCTCACGAAAGAATTGCTGGAGCGGAAGCTCCTGGTGGCCCGCGGCTAGGGTGGTCGCGCGTCAGTGGACAGTGTGTTATGAATTTAGCAGGAGGCCTTAATCGCATGCGTAACCTTGGCAAAGCTTCACTCACGGGCACGGTAGCGTTCCTACTCATCGGTGGCGGGCTCGCCGCCTGCGAGGTCTCCACCACGGTCATCCCGCTCGACGGCAGCGTACTGCCCGACGCGAGCAACGACGGCACCACCAACACCGACGCGCCGATCACCACCGACGGCGGCACCGACGCCCCGACCACGGACGGCGGCGGTCTGACCGTTCAAGACTTCAAGGCGGCGGTCGATAAGACTTCGTGTGAGCGTCTCACCGTCTGCTGCAAGGCTGACCCAGACTTCAGTCCGGCTCAGTGTCCGGCAGTGCTGGGGGGCGGCCTGGAGTCCATGATCGGCGGTCTGGACGTTCCGGGGGTCAGCCTCGCCAACGTATCCGTAGACGCGGCGAAGGCTACCAAGTGCCTGAACGAGCTCCAGCTCCTCACCTGCCCGAATCAGGCGGGTGTTCCGAGCACGGAGTACAAGCAGCTCCTTTCCGACTGCTACAGCGCCCTTCGCGGCAAGGTCGCGGCAAACGGTGCCTGTCACCATGATGTGGAATGCGTCGCGGGCAACTACTGCGACGGTGCCTACACGCCCGGCGCCGCCCCGCGAGCCGGAACCTTCAACGCCGGGGGCGGAACGTGCAAGCCGCTACTCGCGCTCGGAGCCACCTGCGTCGCGACCGACAAGGGCGCAGGCGACAACTGTTCGTATCGTGGCTCCGGGGACACCGGCCGCTACTGCAACACCACGACTCTGAAGTGCGAGGCACTCATTGCTGCGGGGCAGCCGTGCAACTACACGAGCCTCACCTGCGCCTCCACCGCATGCGAAGTTGCTCCGGCAGCGACATGCGGTACCAAGTACGTCGATACCGACCTCTGCACGTACTTCCATCCCTGAGCCGTCGCGGTTGACGTATGTCACCCCGCGCAGCGCTTTCGAGCGTCGCGCGGGGTTTCTACTTTGTGTCGACCGCCGGACACGCATCGGTGACCGGTAGCTTGCGGGTGGGCAGGGTCGTCACACGTTCCGGCGCGCCGTAGGCGGCGATGAGCGCGAAGTGCTCGTAGGCGCAGGGATCCACCGTCAGGTGCGCTTCGCTGCGTAGCGCAGCGCCGCGGGCCAGCTGCGCGTCGCGGGCCGCCTCGCCGGTGCCCGGATAGTCGCGGTAACGGCCGGCGTACGAGACGATGGCCGCGCCCGCGGTGACCATACCCAGCACCCGAACGAGGCCCCGGCGACTTTCCGCGCGGTTCGCCACTGCGCGCGCCAGCGCGTCGCACAGGAGCATCGCCACCAGCACGAAGAGCGGGAGCATCGGGCGCTCCGCGTGATGGGTCGGCGCGCCATCGCGAACGTTTCCGTACACCAGCGCCGCGAAGGCGAAGACCATCACGCCGAGGAGCGGTCCGGTGCGCCGACGCAGCTCGCTCCGCAGCGCCGCGATCCCCACCAGCACCGCCGCGCCCAGCGTGAGCTCCGGGCTCCCCCGCACGAAAGCTGTAGGATACACCAGAACCTTGGTGGCCCAGGACGCGTCCCCGGACTCGCTGGCGCGCCGAAACTTCGCCACCCGATCGAAGAAGTGGAGCGGACCGTCGTGGGCGTGGGCGTTCCAAGCCATCCACAGGACCACGCCGGTCAGCGCCAGGAGCGCCGGCGCAAAGCCGCCCAGGGCTCGCGGCCGCCGTCGAATTGCGGTCACCGTGCTCGCCACCGCGAAGCCCAACGCGAGCGTCCAGGGCTCGTAGCGACACAGCGTGGCGAGGCCGAGG
>JABFRG010001268.1 GCA_013141295.1 Polyangiaceae bacterium | reverse complement strand
CGAGAAGTGCAGGGCGGCCTTCATCTCGCTCTCGGTCTTGCCGCCGGCGCCGGCGTAGGTCATGGCCAGCGCGGTGGAGATGGAGTGCGGCGAGAAGACGATGTTCTGGCCGACGTTGTCCTTGGCGATCTGCCGGTAGAGATCGAATGTGAACGCGGTGTTGTCGTTCACGAAGGTCTTCTGGTCCGGCTCGCTCACGACCGGGTTGCGATTGCGCGTCAAAGACGAGCGCACCTGCTCCGGCTCGGAGCTCGCGGGCGTGGTGTCGGCGGTGCAGGCGAAGGTGCCGGCAACAAGGGTGGCTGCAAGGAGGGTGGGGAGGAGGCTCGCGCCTCCGGAGCGACGGGAGGGAGTAAGGGATCGCATGGGCCAGCGTGGAGCACGCTGTGTGCCAGCACGGTCGAGCTGGCACCGCGCAGTGTTATCCAATGGTTATGCTGGATGTGCAGGGAGTTGCTGACACACGTCGGCACAGATCGGATCATGACCAGGCATGGAGTGTCAGTCCATCGGTGCCAGGTACACGTCCACCAGCCGGGCATCGGTGCGCGAGATCTCGGCCGCTTCGCCTTCGAACGATCCCATGGCGGTGGGGCGGCGGGTGCTGGTGTGGAGATCGAGCATGGTGAGGCCCAGGTACGTGAGCGGTCGCATCTCTCCGGGCTGACAGGTGCGGTCCTGGTTCTCGTCGAACCAGAGGCGCAGCGTGGCGAAGGCCGGATCATCCGCGTCGAGACGCGCATCTCCGTTGGCGTCCAGGGCCGCCAGCGAGTCGAAGCCGGTCGCGTGGCCGGGCTCCGAGCCGAACAGTTCCCGTGCGTCGTCCACGCACCCGTTCCCGTTTCGGTCGATGGCGAGCCACGGAGAGTCGGCGCTCACCCATTCCGTGCGCGGGAACGGGCCTACCGCGAAATTGCCCGGCGGGCGGGTGAAGCGCACCGGTCCGAAGGCGATCACCAGCGGCGTCGCGCACTCGGCGCGGTTGAAGACCCAGGCGCCGGTGGCGGCGCGCACGCAGTGCATCTGGATCGGCGGGATGGCCACGCCCGGCTCCGGGCAAGAGCGGGTCTGGCCCGGCTCGCACTGCGAAGGGGGCGGCTCCGGTGCGGCCACCAGCATGCCGAGGTGCCGCGGTACCTCGCTGCGCTCCGGCTCCGTACGAACGAACGTCTCGGAATCCTTGGTGATGGGTGGCTCCGCCCGGGCACACGCGAAGGCCATGACCAGGAGCGATAGGACCGTGATGGGGCGCCGCATGCCTCCACGTCGTGGGCGACGACGGAAGTGTGACCGCCGCCTCGGGCCGGCAGCTCGAGATCGCAAAAGCCTCGCCGGCGCCCGGCAGCGAGCAATCGGTTGGCGGATCAGTTGAAGGGGGCGCCGCAGCCAAGCCAGGTGTCGACCGTTGCGAGATCGGCTGGCTCCAGTGGCCGCCCGAAGGGCATGCGTTGGCCACAGTCTGGCTCGCGCAGCTTCCGCTCCTTCCGCAAGTTGCACGCCATGTACCCCTCGTCGGCGCGTTCGATACAGGGAACCACGTAGGCGCGCCCGGCGGAGTCGCGGAAGCCCACCAACGCCTGCCAGGTCGTCCATGGGTCGTTCTCGTGCATCGCTGGCGGCGCTCCGTAGGGGTCGTGGCAACCACGCGTGGCGCATCCCATTACTTCGCGGTCGTGGTTGTGGAGCAGAAGCGGCTCCACATCCCGAAGAAAGCTCACCGCGCATGCGGAGTCCTGCGTGCATGCTCGGGGCGCGGGAGAAGGCGCCGCGTCGACTTCCGAGGGTGGCTGCGCGGGTGTGGGTGCGAAAGCAGACGCGTCTCGTGACGAACCTTGGGGACGGTCGTCGACGGCACGCCCGCCGCACGCGGCAGCGGCAGCGGTAGCGAGGAACAGGGGGAAGACGAGAGAGCGAATGTGCATGCTCGCTGCTCAGCAACCGCCGTACCATCGTCCGCGGTCACGCTCGCTCCGCGCCACCGGCGCGGCAGCCCTCGACTGTACCTGGGGGGAGACAGCGCGGGCCCTCACCGCGGGGGGGAGCCTGCCGCTCGGAACGAAGCCCGCCGAGATGCGAACCTGCTCTCGGTCCTCTCAGGCCGGCAGCTCGAGATAGTAGAAGCGCAGGTTCGCCGGGCGGCCGTCGCGAACGGTGGCTTCCTGCCAGAAGATGCCCCACTCGTCGACGAGGTACTCGGCGCGCTCGTCGGTCATGAGCACCCGCGTCTCGCCGCTCTGCTGCAGCAGCGACAGCACCGAGCGTCCGTCGATGACCTCTTGCATCACCGTGCGTCTCCCGGCGGCCCACACCCGCTGTCCGTATCCGCGGGCCACCACCTCGCGGTCGGGGCCGCCGAGGAAGGGCCTCCGGAACCAGCGCCACGATTTGCCTGCATCTTGCACGGAATCGCGCGGAATGCCGTACATGGCCTCGTCGTCGGCGTCGAGGAAGCGTTCCCCCTCCTTCAGCGGTGCTGCGCCGGTGACGCCCCCATCGGCCCCCAGCCGGCTCACCCGCGCGCCGGTGACGTCTTCCCAGTACACGCCGCTCCAGCGGGTGACGAGGCGAGCGCTACCGTCGTAACGGCCCTTCACGGGTTTCACCTCGTGATCGTCGTCGTCGTCGTCGTGGTAGCTCGATAGTGGCTGGCCCCGGCCGCCCGCCCAGACGAGGCGTCGGTTCGAGACCTCGAAGGAAGCGCCATTGGGAATGTCGACCACGTCCTTCACGTCGGAGCCGAAGCGGCTCACCCGTCGCACCACCGACGCGCCCAGATCGCCCGAGGCGGGAACGCGATCGCGCGGCGCGGACCAGTAGACGAAGTCGCCGTCGACCCGAGGAAACGCTCCGCCGACGCTCTCGGCGAGGCGTCTGGCCGGGCCGCCGGTTCGCGGGAGCGTGTACAGGCCGTCGGGCCGCACGAAGTACAGCGCGTCGGGATCCATGGCCAGGCCGCCGCGTCCGCCGGACACGTTCGAACCGATGACGTCGGTGAGGTCCAGGCGCTCGCCCGGATGGCCCTCGATGGTTCGCCCGCGTTTCGGCGTGAGGAGCGGATCGGCCTCGCACGCCGCCAGCACGCCGGCGCCGAGGCCCCCCAGAAACGTACGTCGCCCGAAGGGGACGGAGAAGGGAGAGCGCATGGGCCATCGAGGCTACCGCGTCGCTCGCCCAGGTCAACCGTACGCGCGTTTACAGCAGGCCCTGCTCGGTGGCGTAGAGCGCGGCGCCCGCGCGCGACCGGAACCCCAGCTTGTCGTAGATGTTGGTGGCGTGCTGCTGCACGGTGCGCGTGGATATCTCGAGGGAGCTGGCGATCTCCTTGTTGGTGAGACCGCGCGCGACGAGCCGGAGCACTTCACGTTCGCGCTCGGTGAGCCGCGGATCCGGAGGTGGCGGCCGCGACGAGTGCCCGGATGCGGCGAGCACCGCGACCACCGCGCGGCGATCGAGGGTGCCCGCGGCGGCCATGCCTTCCAGGGTCTCCCGGGCGCCGGACCGCGTGAAGGGCGCACGATGGGGGCGCAGCGCCAGGAGCGCGGTGTAGACGTCGGCCGCAGCGAGAAGCTGCGAGGTGATCGAGAGCGCGCTGCCGGCGGTGCCGCGATGGTATCCGGAGGCATCGCGGCGCTCGTGGTGCTCACCCACCGCCCGCGCGAAGGGTGCGAGCGCGGCGTGTCGCAAGAGCACGCGCTCGCCGTGGTACGCGTGGAGCCGCACCTGCTCCCATTCGCTGGGCGAGAGCTGGGCTGGCTTTTCCCACACGCCGTTGGGAACCGCGACCCGGCCCACGTCCAGCAACAGGCCGGCGGTGCGCACGAAGGCCGCCTCGGGCTTCGGGAGCTCGAGGTGATCGGCGGCGCGGCCCGCGAGCATGGAAACGGCGGTCGAGTGTCCGAGGAAGACCGGGCTCTTGATGTCGGCGTAGTCGCCGAAGGCGCTGGCGATGGCGTCGAGGTTCGGCGCCGCCTCGTCCTCCGGAAGGAGCGCGCGCGCCCGGTGCATGGCCTCTTCCCAGACGCTGCTCGTCTGCTCGAGCCCGTCGGCGACGCGATCCCAGGCGCCGAGGCATGCGTCGACCAGGGCGGGATCCAGCTGCCCGCCGCGGCGCTTTCGCAGAACGCCAGGCACCGCGCCTGCGCCTCCGCCACCACCGCCGCCGCCTCGGTGGCT
>JABFRG010000827.1 GCA_013141295.1 Polyangiaceae bacterium | reverse complement strand
GATATCGCGGACATCCGCGCTCCGAGCCGCAGGACCAGAACCCGCATGTACAGCTCGACATGAACGACACGACGAAGAAAGCGATCGGCAGCGCGACGATCAGGGTGGGCCAGGCTGCCAGCCGGTACGGCACACCGGAGCCGCAGATCGAGGTCCGCACGCCGAAGGGAACGCACTTTCGGAAGCTCCACGCCGCGCTGCACATGCTCGCCGCGGAGGCGGAGCTCGCGACGCCAGCGGGCGAGAGCTGGGTCGTGCAGACGGACGCGACATCGGACCAGCGCGGGCGCATCTACCTCGAGCTCGCCGACGGCAACGAGCAGGAGGCGGCACGCGGACTGGAGCTCCTCCGACGACTTCGCGCGTGACCGCGCGCGGCAGCATGAAGCGGGGGAGCCCCCGGCGCGCGCGTCGATCGGCTCCCATGAAGGCCTCGAAGGGGCGATCATGACCATGGTGCTCTACTTCGCGTATGGCTCGAACCTCGACGAGGCGCAGATGCGCGAGCGCTGCCCCGCGGCCGAGCGCGTGGCGCGCGCGACGCTCCGTGGCCACGTGCTGACGTTCGGCGGATTCAGCCACAAATGGAACGGCGCGGTCGCGAGCGTGCGGCGGGCGCGGGGCGCGGAGGTCGCTGGCCTCCTCTACGCGATCGACCCGGACACGCTGCAGCTGCTCGATCGCTTCGAGGGGTACCCGTTCGCCTACGAGCGCGCGGTCCGGTACGTCGTCGACGAGCACGGCCGACGACGACGCGCGCAGGTGTACCTCCAGCCGGAAGACGGCTTCGAGCCTTGGTCACCAAAGCCCGAGTACCTCGCGGTGCTCGTTCGGGCGTACCGCCGGCTCGGCTTCAGCCGTCGCTCGCTCACCGCAGCGGCGTTCGGAGGCGAGCAGTGAGCGCGCGCCGACGGACCAGGCGCATCTTCGTCTACGGCTCGCTGCTCTCGGGCGAGCCGAACCACCGCGTCCTGGCGCGCGCGGCGCTGGTCGCCGAAGCGGTCACCGAGCCGCGTTTCGCGCTCCACGATCTCGGTGCGTTCCCCGGCATGGTCGCCGGCGGCGAACACGCGATCGCTGGGGAGGTGTACGCCGTCGACGGCGACACGCTCGCAGCGCTCGATCGGCTCGAGGGCGTCCCGCGGTTCTACCAACGCGCGTCGATCCCCCTCGCCGACGGGACCACCGCAGAGACCTACCTCCTGACGCGCGCGCAGGTCGAAGGTCGCCCGGTCATCGCGACCGGGTGCTGGCGTGCGCACCGGAAGGAGACGAAGACATGAAAATCGTGATGCGCGACGGGCGCGTGTTTCAGGGCACCGCCCTGCAGATCGTGAAGGCGATGCAGGACATCGCGTTCGGCGTCGAGCAGATGACGCTCGACCAGTACATCGACTGGGTCGTCCAGAACGCCCAGCGGTTCGAGGAGGTCGAACTCAAGGTGGCGGGGGAGACGACGGAGGACCGGGCGAAGGCGCTGATCGAGGAGATGCTCGCGAAGGGGCTCGCGGCGCGCTGAGCCGTTGGATCTCGCGCACCGACTAGCCCGGTCCGATGCCGGACATTCTCCGTCAGCGGCGACGTGGCCGTTCGCCGCTGCGCCCGTGGCTCGCCAACGTCCCGGCGGATCCTATCCTGGACGTCAGGAACGGCTGTATGGGCTCAAGCAACCGTCGCGCGGGCAGGAGCGTCGCCACACGACGGGCAGGCGAAGCGGATCTCAGTACCTTCGACGCAAGGGATTGCGAGGACGTCGGCCCCCAGCGTTCGGTCGACCCAGCCCGGCGCGCCCGCCTCCTTCATCCAGTCTGCTCCAGCGAGCCGCAGTATTGGGATCGAACTCGAGCAGCGACCGCAAGCGCTCGTGCCCCACGTCGTCGAGCAGTCCGAGCACGTGCAGGAGAAGTGCGTTCCCATCGGCTTGAAGTCTCGCCGCGCGTCTGCGCGACGATTGCACGTGGGACACGTCAGCAAGTGATCAACGCCCTTGAGGGCCTGGGCAAGATCCGACTCGAAACGCTGAAGCTCCGTGAGCCTCTTCTCTGCGTCGGTAATCTCCGCGTGCAGCTCCTTCTTTCGCGCGTTGATGTTGCGCGTCCTCTCGCCTTCGCGAGCTGCCTCGCGCCCTTGAAGTGAGACGGCCTCGCGCTCGGCCTCAAGCTGCTTGAGCCGCACGGTCGCTTCGCTGACGAGACGATCGGCGCGAAGCGACTCGTTATCGAGGGGTGCCCGTACCACCCGCAGGGCTTCGCCGGCCACCTCGAACCATGTGTGCGCGCGGCTCAACTCCGGCAGGTGTGGCCGGACGATCGTCGGCGGGTACGCGAGGAACGTCGGCGTGGTGGTGATCCAGCGGAGCTGCCGAGCCACCCGTTCCACGCTGCCGATGTCCCAGGGCGACACTGGGAGGAAGCCGACCCGCCGCTGTCGTGCAGTGCCGACCTCGTGGGCCAGCGAGCGCAGCCGAGCGGCAAGGTCCGGTGCGAGGGACTTGAACGCGCTCTCGTCCGAGGGCGACGGGTAGAGGATGACCGTGGTCGTGCCTGCGGGTGCGTTTGCATCGGCTTCGGCGATCAACCCGCGAAGCTGCTCCTCGTCGAGCATCGCGATGGAGCTGCACAAAGGGACGATGCGCAGCGGCTCCATGACCTCCCCCTGAAGCGAGATGCTCCCGTCGACCGACCACGACACGCGCGCGGTGCGCGCGCCACGATGAACCTCGGCCTTGCCCGCAGCGAGCGCGCGAGCGAGGTCCTTCGGTTCGAAGCCGAGCTGATGGAGCGCGCGGAGCGTCAGCAGGAGCGCGAAGCTGTCGAAGGAGTGACAGAGATCCTGCATCTCCTCGAAGTACGCTCGCGGGCGGACAGACTGCTCTTGCCCGAGTCGTGCCCAATCGAGCCAGAGCTGGGCGATGCGCCGGTAGTGCACGTCGTCGCTCAAGATGTTCGTCATGGTGAGGCTCGTGCCCACCGTCGCTCTGCGCGGGACCTCCCGGTACAGCACCGAGTCCTTCAGGCCGGAGATGGTGAGGAGCAAGTGCCTCAGGACACCGAGGGTCCTCTCGGCCTTTCGCTTCGCCTCGCTGGCGTCCAGCGCAGCGCCCCACAGTTCGAAGATGCGTCGCTGGCGCCAATAGGAGCCACCGGCCGCCGAGCCGTGATTGCCGGTGGCTTCATCGAAGATGCGTAGCAGACGCGAGACCTCGTGCACTCGGCGTCTCACGTGCGTAACGAGGTGGTCCACGAGCCGGACCGCGACGCGGTTCTCGTAGATGTCGAACTGGTCCTCGCGAACGGTGGCGAGGATCCTCTTCGGGACGACTGAGCGAAGCGTAGGCCGCTCCCAGTCCTCCGTGTGTGCAGCGAGGTAGTTCGCGGCCTGCGCCGGGAAGCGTCGCGCGCGAGAGACGGCCATGCGCTCTACCTCTACGCGAAGGTGGGTACGGGGCCTCCTGCAGACCTCCTCGAGATGCCCGATGTCCTCCTTGATCCGGAGCTCAAACGGCTGCAGCTCCGCGCGATTCGACATCCCCGGGACGAGGGGCGACAGGTCGAAGACGTCGAGCCACGTGCCGCCGCGCGCGATCAGCTCGCTCACGCTGTGTCCGACCGTGCGGATGCTCGACGCGTCGAGCGGATCGAGCAACTGGGCACGCGAGAAGGTCCCTTCGACCCGGTCCGAGGCGCGCATCAGGTGCCATCGGCCACCCGACTCGGGGACGAGGAACATGGCTTCAAGAGCCGGGAACGAGTTCATGAACAGCTCGCCAGGCGCGCCGTCACGGACGACGAGCCGCCCGAGCAGCGCGGCCCCGCCACGAGCCTCGGAGACGCCGCCGAGCCGATCGAGGAGTCGAATGCTCACGCTTCTTCCTCAGCACCCAGCCGACGCAACTCGTCACGAACGATGTTGGTCGACAGCTTCGCGCTCCCCCCCTTTTCTAGCGTCGGCCACACCTCGGTGATGCGCGCGTTCAGAGCGGTGAGATCCTCGGGCCGCGTGTCGTGGCGGTCCCGTACCTTGCGAAGCAGCTTGCTGGCGAGGACGTGGTCGACCGCCTCGCCGACGGTTCCCCCAGCCGCGACGACCACGGGAACGAAGTCGCTCATCTGCCGCTCGAGGCGATTGCCCCAGCCCACACCGAAACGGCGCCCAAGGATGTCCGAGAACGACTTGTCGAGGAAAGCGTAGGCCTCCTTCGCCTTCGCCTCGTGGACTCCCTGCGCCTTGGTGAAGGCGGAGCGCAGGGCGTCGAACGATACTGGCGAGCGGGCAGGCAATCGCTGCGGGGCGAACTGCGCGCGGTTGCGCGGGAGCTCCATCACGTGGGCGCGGTCGTAGGTCTTGTCCGCGAAGTCCTTGGTCGTCTCATCGTGGTTCGCGGTGCCGACGAACCACACGTTCTTCGGGATCGCGAGCGTGTGTCCGTTGCGCAAGTGCGCGGGGGTCGGTTCGACCGGAGCCGTCATCAGCTCGAGCTCCTGAAGTCTTGGGTCCTGCTCCAACGCAGAGAGCAGGTCGGCGAAGTACTGCTCCGGGTGCGAGAGGTTCATCTCGTCGAGGACGACGATGTTGACGAGGTTCGCGTAGCGCGGGCACTGCGCTTGGTAGAGCGCCTTGAGGAATTTCGACTCGTAGAAGCGCCGCTCGAAGGCGTTGAAGTGTCCGACGAGATCCTGGCGATCGCGCCAGCCCGCCTGCACCTCGACCAGAGTGGAGCCCGCGCCGAGGGCGCGTGCGACTGCGAGCGGGAGGCTCGTCTTGCCCGTTCCACTGATGCCGTGGAGCAGGTGGAGCCGACTCATCGCGAGCCCGCCCAAGAAGCAGCGAATGTCACGGAGCTCGTAGAACAGAACCTTGTCCGGGTTGCTCGGATCGATCGCGATCCGATGCTGAAGGTCCTGGCAGAACGCCTTGAGGTCAGGGATCTCGTCCGTCATAGGCGTCTCGGTCTGCAGGCCGTTGTCGGCGTCCATCTGGCTGCACGCCGGGAACGGGCTGACGCCATCGGAACGGCGGATTCGCTCGTCGACGTCCTTCCGCAGCTCCTCGAGAGCCGCGTGGAGGAGGTCGCGCCCGGTCTCCAGCGCCGCCTTCTGGTCGCGGAGCGTCTCGAGTTCGGTGACGGCGATCGATGCCCTCGCCAGCGCCGTCCTCGCGGCGACGCTCTCCTGCGTGAGTCGCGCGCGCTCTGCCTCCCAATCCTCCTGCGCGCGCTCGAGGGTGGCGAGTCGCTCGGTGACGTCCTGGCTCGGGCGCTTGGCGAGTTGCGCCTTCAGGGAGTTACGCTCCTTCACGAGCGCGTCGAGTTCCTTCTTCACCTCCTCGAGCGGGCGATTGCCGAGCGCGCGCTCTGCCTCATCGCGCCCGCGCAGCTTCTCGTACAACTCGTCGCGCCCGGCCTGAGCGCTGGCGAGTCGGGCTTCGAGGTCCCGCTGCGTGGCTTTCGCGGCCTCGAGTTCGTGGGCAGCTCGCCGTGCGACGCGCTCGTCGAACGCCTCACGGTCCTCGCGCAGAACATCCCGCTCGAGCTCCACCTGCGCAGCTCGCTTCTTCAGGTCCGCACGGTCCTTCGTGAGCTGCTCTCGTTCGAGCCGCAGCCGTTCGGCGCTCTCGCGCTCGGCCGCAGCGATCGTCGCCTCGTGGGCGGCAAGTGCCTGCCGCTGCTCCTCACGCCCGCGCTCATCCGCGGCGCTGCGCTCGGCTTCCCATGCCGCGCGCTCCTTCGCGATCTGCGCCCGCGCCTTGGACAGCTCGTCACGCAGGGTCGCGGCCTCCTCATCGAGCTGCTTCAGCGAGGTCCTGCGCTCGACCGCGAAGCCCGCCTCCGCGTTCAACTCCCTGTCGCGGATGGCCTTCTCGCGCCCTTGGAAGTCGAGCTCTCGTGCTTGGAGCTTCGCCTCGACCTCCTTCACCCGGTCTTGGTCTGTCTTGACCGCGCGCTCGGACTCCTCGAGCTCCGTCGCGCGCGTCTTCAGCTCCCCGTCGCGCGTCAGCACTTCCTGCTCCAGCACGGCGAGGTCCCCCTCGCGCTTGGCGAGCCGTGTGTCGCGGGCCTGGCACAACGCCAAGGTCTCGTTGACCTGCTTGGCCGCCGCGACGAGGTCGAGGGTCGACGCTTCGGTCGTCGGCGCAGTCGCGAGAGCGACATCCATGTCCGCCTCGGTCGCTGCTGCGATGGCAGTCTCGTGAGCCGCTGTGACGATGTCGAGCGCGGCCTCGGTCGTCTGCACCGCTACAGAAGCTGCGCCGACGCTAGGCTGGACCTGGGTGGTCGGCGAGGAGTCGGGCGCCTTGGCCTGCTGGTACTGCTGCTGGTGACGGTGCTTGTTCTTCTTGCTCATGTTTCTTTCAGGACCTCGCGGAGTCGAGCGGCTGGCCGAGGCCCGACAGCAGGCCCACTGCGCGGTGAACGTCGGCGACGACTGGCAGCACCGATTGGAAGGAAGGACGCTCGGCGCCAGCATGAACCGCCCCGCCTGCCTTCTTGGCGACGTTGTCCAGGAGATCAAGGAGCCTTGGCTCATGCGTGGCCGCGCGCCGCAGCGGATGTCCCGGCTCGTCTCGCGCGGCGAGCACCGCAGCGACGATGGCTCCGCGCAGGCGCCAACTACCGTCCGGGTAACACGCGGCCTTCACGTGATTCGGCTTCATGCGGGCCAGGGCCTCCGGCAACGGAACGCGGAAGCCCACGGCCTTCGCCGACGCCTCGTAAACGCTTTGGCAGTAGACCTCGTCCTCGACAGGCCGACGATCGGTGTAGACGCGCCGCCAGACCTGGCGCGGAGGGTGACGCTCGAAGAGCGCCTTGAACGTCCCCTCCAACGCGCGCCGGGCGGCGCCGAGCAGGTCACGGAGCTTGTGCTCCGGGCAGGACTCGCCGAGCAGCTCGGCCTCGACGTGAGCGTACTCGAGCGCGACGAGGTCCTCGTATTGCGGGAGGTCTCTCGCACCTACGGTGAGCGCCTTCTCGATGTTGTTGATCGCTGCCGCGCGAACCTCCCCCGCCCATCGCTGTTGCTCTTCGATCTGCTGGTCGAGGGAGCGGCCGATCATGCTCTCGAGCACGGCACGCAACCCAGTCGACGAGCGCATCTCGCGCTCAAGCGCACGCCGTAGCGCTGGGCTCACACCGAGCCCGAACGGATCGCACGCGTGCCACTCGCCGGCGATGTCACCGGTCTCGGGCAGATACAGAAAGCTCGTGACGAACACGGGCGTGGGGCGATCGTCGACGAGCGAAACGCGCTCCAGCGCGACGGTGCCCGCGTGCGCGAACGTATCGTCCTCGTCCGTGTTCTCGTAGGACTCCGAGCGTCGAAGCGCGGAGCGATGCCGACGGGTCGCACGAACGATCTCGGACGCGGCAGGTGCGGGAGGGAGCGCGAGGTCGCCGGGCAGCACCATGAAGGCACGTTCCCTGCGTGGCTTCCCCTTCGAGCCGAGCAGAAGATCGGGGAACCCGGTGTTGGGGTTCTGCTGCAACTCAACGTAGTCGAGCTTCTCGACGAAACGCGGCCAGAGGTCGCCTGTCCACGGGTCCTGGAACACGTGCCCCGTGACCATTCGACTCACGTCGAGCGTTTCGTCCTCGAAGAGCTCGCGCCCTTTCTCGGTCGGGAGCCCATTGCCGCCGAGCAGCCGACGCTCCTTCAGCTCGAGGTAGATGAGCGCCGCGAGGTCCGCGTGAATGTGGAGCCGTTCGCCGATGCGGTGGACGTTCGTGGTCCCAGCGCGGCACATCCCCAGCACCGCCTTCTGGAGCACGTTGAGCTCGCGATCGCGCACCTCTGGAGCCACGACACGGTACATAAGCGCGGGCCACAAAACGAAACGGCGCTCGCTCCATCGCATCCGCTGGTTCGTGGTCGGGTCCTTCGGTAGGCGCGGCCCGAAGTGGAGGACCGGCGCTTCACGCCTGAAGAGCAAGGCCATACTTCCCCCCACAGAGTTCACGGAAAGCCGCGAGGCCGCGAAGGGCCTTCTCCGACGCTTCGCCCCTCAACATTGCTGCGTCGCCGACCACGATGAGCAGGCGTTGCTGGCGGCTCATGGCGACGCACAGGCGGTTCTCGAGCATCAGGTGTCCGAGCTTGCGTCGGAGGGAGCGCTCATCCGAGACGGGCAGGTCGTTCGATCGCGTCATCGACAGGAAGACGACGTCGAACTCCTTCCCCTGGAACGCGTCGACAGTGCCCACCCGCAGCCGCTCAATGAGCCGCCCGTCCTCGCTGCGTGTCTCGCGCCAAGCATCCTTCACGCGGTAGGATCCGTCGTCGAGCCGCTCAGACATCCCGCGCTTCTCCATCGCGCGCAGCACCTCGTCTACTTGCGCGGAGTAGAACGAGATGACCCCGAAGCTGAGGTCGCTGCGCGCCGTCGCGAGGCGCTCGACCTCCTTCGCGATCCACTCGGCCTCGGCGGCGCGGCGCTTGCTCTGACCGCCATGCTCACGGCCACGTGACATGGGCATGTCCACCCACGCGGCGACGCGCCCGGCGTAGCCCGGCAGGTCGTGAGGGAACTCCTCGGGGCGCCGGGGCGACTCGAAGCCTTCGCCGTAGGGCGCGTAGAATGTGTCGCTCACGAACGCGCCCAGCACGGGGTGCATCCGGTACTGCTTGTCGAGCGTGACGGTGCGCTTGATGCCGTCCTTCGCCTCGCGCTCCTTCATCGCCTGGAACAGGCGCTCGAAGAGGCTCCGGCGCAACGCCGTCGTCGTCGCCTCCGAGACGGACTGTTCGATTTGGCTCTCGATGTCCGGCTCGAGGATGTGCGGGAGCTGTCGGTGGTCTCCGACGAGGATGATGCGCCGCTCGGCGCGCGACATCGGGATGAACAGGTCGAGCGGGTTCGCCCGCGCCGCCTCGTCGACGATCACGTTTGCGAAGACGGTGTCCTCGCCCTTGGCCAAGCTCATCTGGAAGCCGACCGACTGCTGGCAGGTGGCCGCGAGCACCACGGTGTAGCTCCGAACCGCGTCGCGAACGGCGTCGATGTCGTTCTCGAGGTCGTTGAGGTACTCGTAGAGCACTGCGTCCTCGCCGCCCGCCGACTCGCGCGCTTTGCTGTAGAGCGCGTCCACGATCTCCGGCAAGAGACTCTCGAGGTCACCGTGGACCATCGGGGCCCCCACGGGCTTCTCGGCCGCCAGGAGATCGATCAGCATGTCCTGCAGCGCCTTCAGTTCGGCGAAGAACGGGGGCGCGTCGTCGCGGGCCCATTCCGCTGCGTCGCTCAAGACGCGGTGCTTGGACTCCTCGTACAACCCCATGCGCTGAAGGCGAAGGAGCGCGCGCCCAGCATTCCGAGGGCCGTCATCGCCGAACGCGACAGCGTCCGCGCGAAGCCCCCGAACCGCTTTGAGGGCAAGCGCTCGATCGTCATCCTCGACGTCACCGAGGTGTTTGGGGGAGCGCGAAAGCTCCTGGCGAAGCACTTCGAGTCGATCGTTGAGCGCCGGCGGAACGTAGCTGCGGCAAAGCTCCTGAACTTCACGCACGACACGGAGCGACTCCCCCGCGGTGAGGGGCGACGCGACGTAGGCCGCGGCGAGCGTGCGGACCTTGCGGAGCACCTCGGTCACGGGGCGTTCAGGGAGCGTCGACAGGTCCGCGCGCACCGCGTCGGCTCTCTCCCGTCGCCATCGGTCGAACCCGTCGCTCTGATCGCTGGTCCCGCGCTTTCGCCCGACCTTGATCGCCGGGAGACCGAATACGAGGGTTTTCGCCGCAGCATTCTCAACTGCGTCGTGCTGGTAGCTGGTGAGCAAGGTTTGACCGGCGAGATCGTCCTCCGCGAGCTCGGCGAGGCGGGCTTCCAGCGCCGCGATCGTCTTCGTCTTGCCGGTACCGGGGGGGCCTTGAATCAAGGCGATGTCGGGCGTGTTGAGCGCCACACGCAACGCCTCGATCTGCCTTGCGGTGGGCTCCCCGCCGAACACTTCGCGCGTGGCCACAGAGAGCGCGTCCTCGGTCTTCCTGCGCCGCTCGGGAACAGCGCTCCCCTCAAGCAGGAGGCCGAGCTGGGGCATTGGGCACTCGGCCGACGCGATGAGCGACTGCGCCTGCTCGCGACGTTTGAGACGCGTGCGGTCGCCGCTCACGCTCAGGAACAGCACGCCGCTGTCGGGCGGCTCGCGGTCGTCGCTGTCGTTCGGAGGCTGCAGCTCGATCGCGCCACGCTGGGGCTCGGCGCCCGAGAACGCACCGACGAAGATCCGCGACCGCTGCGAGCGAGCTGGAGCCTCATCCGCCGTCTTCGCAGCGTCGTCGGTTGCCTGCTGCAACTCGGGGGGCGGGTTCTGCGCAGCTTCGAGATCGACGTCCTCCGCGTTGCGCAACACCTCGAGGGCCGCCTCGAGCTGCTTCGTGTCGTCGACGAAGAAACGCCACCGCCCGTCTCCCTGAAGCTGCCGCTTGCTGTATCGGAGCCAGCCCAGGGTTCGTGCACGGCGCAGCACGCTTTCGCGTTCGAGCTTGTTGTACTCCTTCCAGATGTTCAGGTAGCTGCCCGCCTGCTCGACGAGCTGGTCGAGTTGTGTCCGCGCTGCGCCGCGAAACGCGCCAGCGACGGTCGCATCGCAGAACCGCACACGCCCGAGCACGAGGACCACGGGACGGCGCTCGTCTGGCGCCGTGCCGCGCTTCGCTTCCACGAGCCGAGTAGCGAGGAGCTTGTCGTCGCGCCCCTTCGAAACGTCGATCGCGTACCCACGGCCGTGAAGGCGAAACGCGCCGCGCTGGTCGGTCTCGGGTGTTGGGCTTCCCGAGAGGAACACCCTGGAGCCGCCATCCTCCGCTTGCAGGAGGAAGCGATCGTTCAACCACTGCGTAGCCTCGCCAGCCGAGACGCTGCGAGCGAGCTTCTGCCGCGCCTGTTCGACCAGCTTGTCGTCGACGCCGATGTCGACCTGATCGGGCCAGTCGTACCGTGCGGGGAACTCGTGGACCTGAAGAAGGACCGCTTCGCTCGTCTTCCCCTTCGGACGAACGGAAGCGACCCACGCGACGCGCGGGAGGTTCCGATCGCGGAGGCGCTGGAGCGCTTCGGAAGCGCGCCTGTCAGCGCCAACGACGCTCCACGCGCTGGGCCCGATGCGCAGCAACGACTCGCCGGTGACGTCGGAGAACTGCAACGCCGCTTCCGCACGAGGCTCGATGGCAACGTCGAAGTCGGCCGCCGCGCTCGGCACGACCTCGATGGTCGAGACCTCTCCCGAAGTCAGGTCGTTGATGTTCATTGGGTTCCTCCCGGCCGGAGCTCAAAGTTCACGACGCGGTGCAGGCTGTCGGGAGAGCCGAGGTGGAGACGCCACGAGGCCGCGCCGGGCTGGAGACGGATCTCCTTCACGCGGTTGGTCACTTCGGCGTCTCGACCGCCGCTCGGAGACGAGAGCCGATAGCGGCCGCCGTCGACGCTGCGGAGCGAGAGCCGCGAGCCGGTGAGCTGCAGCTCGATGACAGGGCGTGCGCCAGCGGCGCCATCACGGCCATGCGCGAGGCGCTGAGTGATCGATACGGTCTCGCCCTCGGTCAGGCCGAGCACCCCAGCAACCACCGCGCGTCGCCGATCACCAGCAGGCTTCTGGAGAAGCTCACCGCCCGGGCCGAGCGAAGGGTCCCACAGGTTGAAGGCGGCGGTCGCGAACGCGGGCCGTGGCTCGTCGCACCAAGGGCAGAGCTTATCCGTGAAATAGTAGGTCCCCTTGCACGACGGGCACGACAGCGTGGCGTCGGCAGCGCCGTGCAGACACTCAGCCCACTCGGATACGCCAGGGCGCTTGGTCGCGTCGCGTAGCCCCGCGCCGAAGGCACGCTCGGCGAGGTCGAGGAGCCTTCGCGACAACACGGAACGCCGGGGGATGCCGTAGGACGCGCGGTTGCTCTCGTCGGTCGGGTGGTCGATCCATGGCATGCGTCCATCGAGCACCTCCTCCTCGCGCTCGGGCGGCCCGTCGTTGACGGCGTCCCCGATCAGCGGGTGGGCGAGCGAGAGCGTTTGAAACGCGAGGACGCTTAGGGCGTGCGCGTCCGTGAGCGAGTTGACGCCGCTCGTGCAGCGCACGAGCTCCGGCGCGCCGTAGCCGGGCGTGTAGACGGCGGGCACGCCGGCGATCGAGGCGTAGTGGATGTTGTCCGCGTCGATGAAGCGAACCTCCGTCGCGTCGGCGCTCTCCGAGACGAAGATGTTGTGCGGCGACGGGTCGGAGTACACGAGCCCCTTGCCGTGAAGACCTGCGAGCACGTCGGCGCTGCGAGCTAGGAGCTGGAGCCGCCGCCGAAGCCCACCGCCCGCGAGATACCATGCGGCCGGGGATGCCTCGTTCTTGGGGACAGCCCCGAGCGCCTTCAGCGGCTGCATGCCCGTGAGAAGCTCCATCACGTAGCCGAGCACTGGCTCGCGGAGCATCTCGATGGGTGGAGCGATTTCTAGGTCGGCGAGCGAGAGCCGCTTCACCTGCGTGAGCTGGTTGCGCAGGCGCTCTCGACGAGCAGGCGACGAATCGAAGACGATCTTCGCGGCGAGTCTTCCGCCGCGGACCTCGTAGACGACCCCCTGGCCGCCGCGCCCCAACTGCCGGAGCAACGAGTAGCGCGCGCCGTTGATATCGGTGACCTGGCGAGGAGCAGACGTCATCCGAGCACCGCTTCTCGCTGGGCGAGAACGACGAGGGTCTTGTCGTCCGTGTGGTGCGGCGTGGGCCACTCCTTCAGCTCCCGCTGGAGCGCGCGCCAGCGCTCGCTGGGCGCCATCCCAGCGAAGTCGTCCATTAGCCACTGCACGAAGCCGTCGATGCGCTCGGGAAGTAGATCGTCGGCGACCCCGTCCGTCGCGAGCACGACTACGTCGCCTCCCGCGCGCGGGAAGCTGCGGCTCGTCCACGGCGCGGAGTGGCCGAGGGCGTCGGTCTCGTTGGCGAAGCCTGCCGCGCGCGGCCCCACGACCCACTCCAGTCCACGCCTCGTTCGGAGCAAGGCGACGCCGTCGCCGATCGCCGCCACATGGACCTGCCCGCGCACGTGCGCGAGCGCGAACAGACACGTCGCCGCGCAGTCGCGAGCGATGGCCGGAGCGATGAGCGAGCACCAGAGCGGCTCGATGCGGCCGAGGAGGTCGTCCAGGCAATGCGCGCCAGCCTTGTGCCACGCGCGCACCGCATCGAGCACCGCCCGGCAGGCCATCCGCGCGCCTCGGCGCGCGTCGCGCCGAGATCCCATCCCGTCGCTGACGACGACCAACGTCCCGAACGCTCCGCGAGCTCCGAGCCAACTGTCCTCGTTGGGCTTGCCTTCGGCGCGGTGACGCGGTCCGACCGCGCTCGCGCCGAAGTAGTCGTCTGGTGAGCGATTCGACACGAGGTCCTCGGCGCGTTCAGAAGTTGAAGTCATCGACGTCGGTCGGCTCCGCGGCGATCACGCTGTCAGGGTTGGCGCTCCGCGAGCGCTGCGTGACGCTCATCGTCACCCACCGGAAGAACTGCTTGATCTGCCTCGCTTCGTGCGCACGGTAGACGCGCGCATCGGGAGTCGCGAGGAAGGCGGCGAGCATCGCCGCGTCGGCGTCGTCACCGATGCCCATCGCGAAGCGTGCTGCCTTCGACGCGCGCTCCGATCCAAGAAGGCGCTTGAGCGGGCCCTGCCAGTCGTCGGTGGGCTGGCCGTCGGATACGAGGACGATCGTCGGGCGGTACGCGCGGCTGGGGATCTGCGCGCGGTCCTCGATCATGCCGGTCGTCACGTCGAATGCGGCACCCATCGGCGTGCCGCCCGCCGCCGCCATACGCGCCCACTGGATCTTCGAAGCGGGAGCTAGCGGTTGATGGACCTTCGCGCCGGCCTTCCCGAACGTGACGACGGAGACGTGGATCTCGGCGCGGCTGTCGTCCTCGCCGCCGAAGCCCTCCAGCATCTCCTGCACGGCGTCGTTGAGCGCATCGATCTTGCCGTTGGTGCTCATGCTGCCGCTGACGTCCGCGAGCAGCAGCACAGGCAGCGGCCGTGCCGTGGAAGCAGTGAACTCTTTCAGTTTGCTCATGACTCTCTCTCCAAGCTTCTTCGACGGTGCTCGCGGCTTCGGAGGCACTCCACGTTCGGCGACCTTCTTGATCTCCGCTTGAGCGCGCGACGTCCCGTTGTGACGACTGACGATGTCCTCGAGGTATTTGGCCCAGCCCATCGCTCACCTCACCGCCAGGCGCTGCCGCGACGTCGGTCGCGCAGGCCCCTGAAATCGCTGTTGCGGTACACGGTGAGGACTGCGCCACCGCCGGTCACCACCACCTGCGTGCCCTCGAAGTCCCCGAGCTCGACGCCCTCGCGACGAAACCGCTCCACCTCTCGGCGACCGATCGCGAAGATCTGAGCGCCACGGATCTCGATGCAGCGCCCGAACTCGAGCGCCGCCTCGACCGCGATCCGCGAGATCGCCCGCGTCGTCATTCGCGCCCGCGCGTGCTTCGTGAGGGAGAAGGTGCCCACGATCGGAGGCAGCGCGGCAACGGCAGTCGACGACATCGAAAAGCTCCTTTCGGTTGCCGCGGAATCGGGCGACCGAGAGGGCTTTTTGCGAATGCCGTGCCAGCGACGAATCACGCGTCTGCGAAGGGGCGTTCATCGTTCCACTCCGTAGCGGTGAAGCCAGTTCGAGAGCGTCTGGTAGCTCGGAACGCCCACCAGTTCCGCCGCGCGCGTCTTGTTTCCTGCCGCCTCATCGAGCGCGCGACCAAGATAGTGCTGCGCCACTTCCTTCAGGATTTCCTGGAGGTTGAGGCCCGCACCAAGAGGGCGCCCGAGAACGTCCCGCCGCTGCGCGCCAGGCACCGGCAAGAGAGCCTCGCGCACGTCCTCGGCCGAGATCGTCGCGCCGTCGCTCCAGATGGCCGCGCGTTTTAGCGTGTTCAGAAGCTCGCGCACGTTGCCAGGCCACGGATGCGCCAGCACAAGATTCCTTGCGCCTGCAGAAAGTTTCTTGTCTCTGTATCCAGGCTCGGTGTCGGCCTCGCGATTGACCTGTTTCAGAAGCTCGTCGACCAGCAAGCCTAGGTCACCAGGGCGCTCCCGCAGGGGAGGGATCTTCAGCACGGCGACCGCAAGTCGGTAGAAGAGGTCCTCTCGGAAACGTCCGCTCGCGACCTCGTCGGCGACGGTTCGATTCGTCGCAGCCAGGATCCGGATGTCAACGTCGTACTCCTTGCTGCTGCCCACCGGTTGCACACGCCCCTCCTGCAGCGGCCTCAGCAACTTCACCTGTGCCGACAACGGAAGCTCGCCGATCTCGTCGAGGAACAGCGTGCCTCCGTGCGCTTCGCGGATGTGGCCCTTCCTGTCCGTGACTGCGCCTGTGAACGAGCCCTTCTCGTGTCCAAACAGCGTCGACTCGACGAGGGCTTCTGGGATCGCGCCACAATTGACCGCGACGAACGGCTTGTCCTTGCGCGGGCTCGCGCGATGAATCGCGCGCGCGAGCATTTCCTTTCCCGTTCCGGACTCACCCTCGATCAGGACGGGCACGTTTCGAAGCGCGACGCGGCGCGACCGCTGTACCAGGCGCGCCATGACGCGGCTGCGGTGGAGGATGGCTTTGAACTCCGGAGCGGGCGGGGAGTCGGCGGCGCTCTGACTGCGCAGGCGCCCGTCAGGTTCACGCAGGAGATCTGGGAGGAACTCCGCTGCAATGTCGAAGGGGATGTCTGCGGTCTTCACCCCGGCTTCCTTGGAGGACTCAAGCAGCTCCGCGGGGAACAGCGTCTTGCCGAGAAGGACCCAGACGTACGCCATCGGCGGCGCGCCGGAGCTTAGGTGGAGGGCGAGGGATGTCCCGCCTGGCTCCGCACCTAGCGCCTCCGTGCAGGTGCGCCGTGCCACTTCATAGATGCCTTGATAGTCGGTGGGGCTCGCGAGCTGCGCGTGCTCGAGTTTGAGCTTCGTCTTCGTGCGGCCCGACAGCCAGCGGATGTAGGGCTCGACCTTCTGCGCATGCTCGGGCCGCGCGAAGTAGGCGATCAAGACCGCCTCGTCGAACGTTCGGGCGTCGAGGGCCTGCGCGAGCGGCCCAAGTCCGACGGCCGCCTCCTCTTGCGGCGCTCGCAGGTCGGTCACTCCGATCCAGGCAAGTAGTACGCGGCGCATCATTGAACGGTACAAACAGTCTTGCGCCAACACAACGGTCCTTGTGTCACGTTGGTTGCGCCACAACGAGACGAGGGAATTTCCGCGACTCGGGGCACCCGCAGTGCCTGGCACGCCCCCCGCATCAGCGGTCGCACACGCTGCCGCCGTCGGCGGGCCGCTGCTCGCGGGCGCCGCGGACGCAGCAGGGTTGGCTAACGGCGCCTTGCTCGTGGCGAAGTGGATCTTCGAATGAAGGAGCGAACGAACATGTCGACGAACGAGATGAAGAAGTACGCGGAGGACGCCCTCGAGCAAGTGCCGGAGGAACACCGGCAGCGCGGAGTCGCCGCCGGTGTCGGAGCCGCCATCGGCGGCGTGGTCGGGTCGGTGATCGGAGGCCCGGTAGGAGCCGCGATCGGGGCTTCGATCGGGGGTGCCGTCGGAGTCGCTGTCGGTGAGAAGTCGCGGAGCGGCCGATGAACAGCCTGCAGCGCTGGTGGGATGGTCGTTCCGGCGGAGAGAAGCTGGCCGTCGGCATCATCGGGGGGTTCGCGGTCGTCGCGACCGGCGGCGCGCTTGCCTACGCCGTCGCCACCGGCGGTGTCGTTGTCGCTAGCGGGGAGACGGTCATCCTGATCGGCGCTGCGACGTCGCTCCTGCGCACTGGGGCGTGAGGAGTGTTCCGCCTGCCTGGGAGATGATGTCGTGACTCATCCCTCGAGCGACACCGCCTCGACGATGCGCTGGAACTCGGCGAGGATCTCGGGGTGCCGCTGCGCGAGGAACCGCACGACCTTGCCGTTGTCGAGCAGCTTCTTCAGGTACCCGCGTGCGAGCGTCAGGTCGACGACGTTGCGGCCGTACGACTCGTCGAGCACGGCGAAGTCCTTCTCGAGTGATTTGATCTCGTTCTCCATGCGCGCGAAGTCCTCCGGGCGCGACGCGCCCTCCTTCTTGCCAGGCTCCTGCTCCACCACCTGGTCGGGCGACGTCATCATCACGAGCGCCTCGGCGTACGCCTTGGTGTAGGTCCCCGACGAGACCATCAGCTCCGCCATCTCGATCTGGCGAGCGGCCTTCACCTTCCGCAGCGCGCGGAGCGCGGCCTGGTGCACCTGCTTGTCCTTGAGGATCTCGATCGCCTCGGGACACACGTCCTTCAGCAGGTTCTTGTTCTGGCGGATCGTCGTGACGTTCAGGTTGAGGGCGCGCGCGAGTCGCTCCACGCCCACCCCGGCGTCGAGGGTCTTCATGATCATGCGGTTCGCCTGGATCGGGGCGAGCCGGTTGACCTTGTGATTGTAGGTGTAGGCCTCGTCGTCGGTCGACACGAGGCAGAGCACCTCGGTGCGCCCGAGATCGCGCAGCACCTGCAGGCGCACGTGCCCATCGAGGAGGAGGTACTTGCCCCCTTTCTGCGGGTGCACAACGAGGGGCTCGATGATGCCGACCTCCCGCACGGACGCCTCCACGGTCTTGTACTTGGTCGAGACCTTCGCCGCCGCGTCGAGCGGGCGCGTCTGCAGCACGTCGTCGAGCAGCACCGTGACCGGCTGCATCTCGAAGGCGGCGCGGACCTTCTTGGTCATCGCGTCCCCGCGCGAACGCGATCCCGAATGTACTTCGGCGCGGTCTCGAGGCTCTCGGCCTTCAGCAGGTTGATGAAGTTCTCGTCTCCGAAGAGGTCCTGCAGCGCTGTCTGGATGAACGTGAGCCTGGTCTCGCAGAGTCGGGCTTTTTTTACGAGGAGCGCTTGCCGCTGCACTTCCTTGTTGTAGGTGCGCACGATGGCGTCGGCGCTGACCGGCTTCTTCGTGCCGCCGCGTCCTGACTTGTCACGCGAGAGCGACTTGCCTCGGTGCCGCCGCTGCTCGACGAGCCGCCTGGCCTTCACCAGCGCGTGGCCACGAAGCTTCCCGCTCTCGTAGGCCTCGCGCAGGCTCTTCTGCACACCGTCGCCCTCGGCCGCGGCGATCTCGATGGCGACCGCGATCGGGATCTCGCCCTTCTCGACGCCACGGATGAGACGCTCCTCTCCGTTGTTCATCAGGCGAAGGACCATCGACACGTACCCATCGCTGACATCGAGCTTCTCGGCGATCTGCTGCTGGGTGTAGCCCCGGTCCCGCAGCACCTGCACCTCGCGCGCGAACTCGAGCGACCGCGGCGTTCGACGCGCGATGTTCTCGACGAGGCTCATGATGAAGCGATCCTCGCGAGGCACGTCGATCACCACCGCCGGCACCTCGGTCTCGCCGAGGGCGACGTACGCCTCGAGCCGGCCTTGCCCGCACACGAGGTCGAAGCCGTCCTCTCCCTCGCCACGGCGGCTCACGGTGATCGGCTTCTTCAGCCCCACCTTCGAGATGTTGCCGACGATCTCGAGGAACTTCGCCTTGTTCCGCGCGCGTGGGTTCAGGACGCGGATGGCCGTTACAGGAATCATCTCGATGGTTTTGTCAGTCATGCAGCGACCTCCGCTCGCTCGGCCATGCCGATGAAGTAGTCGAGGGTTTCGAACCGGAAGGCGTCGAGGAAGATCCCGTTGTCCTCATGCAGCCGCACCTTTGGGCTGCGCACATCGAGCGCCGGAAGGAGGTAGTAGTCGAGCGCGGCCTCGTTGGTCGCGTCCATGCGGACGACGATCGTGATGTCCGGGCGCAGCGACTCGTCGAGACGCACTGTCCATTGGTAGCCGCCGCTCTCCGTGCGCACGCACCGGGAGAGGACGAGCGAGGCGGTGAACTCGCCGTTGATCGTGACGAGGTCGGTCTCGGGGTCGCGGACGACCGTCCCGCCGAGCGCCTCGATCGAGGCGATCGTCTCCGCCACGATGGTTGGGTGCATCCGGCGCAGCTCGCGGTTGATCGCGACGAAGGCGTAGTCGCGATCGGGCGTGTACCCGATGAGTTCGTACGCGCGAACGAGGCTCCCGAAACGGTGGCGGTAGACGGTGGGCGAAGGCGTCTCCTCCGACTCGCTGATGATCATCCCGGAGAGGCGGCCGACGCGCTCGTAGAGGGCGCGGAGCTTTGCCAGCAGATCTTCGTTCGAGACGCGCCGGTGTCGCTCGAGCAGCATCCCCTGCGCGGTGTAGAAGTCAGCCGGGTCGACGATCGGGTCGAACGCCTCGTCCTTGCGGACCCACATCTCCGGCGTGTTCTTCACGCGCTTCTTCTTCAACTTGAAGGAGACGCGGTTGAAGATGTTGTTCCCGATGTACTTCTCGTTCGTCAGGATCTGGTGCACCAGCGCGCGCGACCACTTTCCGCCGCGCTCGGTCAGGATCTCGCCGCGGTTGAGGTCGTCGGCGATCTCGCGCTCGTTGCGGCGGTCCTCGATGAAGGCCCGGTAGATCCGACGGACGACCTCCTGCTCCTCGGGCGGGCCGGGGACGAGGATGACGCGGTCGGTGTGGATGCTCTTCTGCTCGCCGAGCGTCAGCTGCCCCTTCACCTCGCCGGCGCCGTCGATGAGCATGCGGCGAAGGCCGTATCCGGCGGTGCCGCCCTGCCGGTACCCGAGCTCGATCAGCCGGCACTGCCCCTTGAAGACCTTCGTCGACAGCTCGCGGCTGTACTCGCCGGCCATCGCGCGCTTCACGCCCTTGACGATCGTCGACACGGGCGAGCCGTCGTTCTCGAACTGCTCGGCGCAGTAGATGACCTGGATGCCGGCCCGCTTGCAGATGTACTCGTAGTAGGCGCTCTCGTCGGCGTCCTGGAACCGGCCCCACCGGCTCACGTCGTAGACGATGATGCAGTCGAAGTCGGCCTTCCCGGTCTGAACGACGGCGATCAGATCCTTGAGCGCGTCGCGCCCATCGAGGCGCAGGCCGCTCTTCCCCGCGTCGGCGAACGTGCGCACGATCTCCATCCCGCGCTTCTGCGCGTACTCGCGGATCGCGTCGGACTGGTTCTCCGTCGAGTACTGCTGATGCTCGGTGGACATGCGCACGTACTGCGCGGCGCGGACGACGCTCATTCCGATCCTCAAGGGGCCCATCGCGATGTTTGATGGAGCGTGAGCATGTGTCCCGTGACTCGCGGAACAAGTCAACGTCGCAGCAGCGATGTTTGAAGCTTGTCTTCAAGGTGATATCGCGTGCGCGACATCACTTGCGGAGGCGAGCTGGACGTCGTCATCGCGTCGCCGCGATGACCGCCACGCCGTCGTCGCGCGCGTCCCCTGTCGAAGAAGCAGACCCGCCGAGCGCGAAGTAGCGCGCCGACGCGCGCGTCCCCTCCATGCGGATGTGGTGCTGCTCCTTCGCGACATCGAGGGCGCGCCGAAGCACGCCGCTGGTGACGCGGAACGCGGGCGTGAGCTCCGACCTGCGGCAGCCGGGGTGCCGCTCGATCCACGCCACCACGTCCTCGACGATGTCGGCGGCGCCGATGCGCGAGCGCCGGTACTTCGGCTTGGGCACCACGGCGACATCACCGTCCGACGGCGTGTGCCCAGCGGGGGAGTACGTCACGTTGCGCCAGCGGCCGGCCTTGCTCAACGCCCCGCTCTCGCATCCCTCGGCGAGCGCCTGGAACACGACCGGGCGACGGAGCCCGGTCTCGTCGATGATCGCCTTCGGGCTCGTGCCGGGGTGCTCGGTCACGTAGACGAGCACCCGCTCGAAGGCGGCAGCCGCCGGTGCGCTCGGGCTCGGG
>JABFRG010000945.1 GCA_013141295.1 Polyangiaceae bacterium | reverse complement strand
CCGCGAGCTGGGGCAGCGGCCTGTACACCAACAAGCAACAGGGCCCGGCGACCAACGATCGGCAGTTCATCGCCTCGCTCGATGGCTCCAACGTCGTCGAAAACCGGCTTCACGCCCTCAAGCTGCAAATCGTCACAGGGGCGCTCGAAAATATGTTCGACGACACTTTCGAAGGAACCGTGTTCACCACCGGCCTCGTGCGAACCACGTTCAACTGCAAGCTCGACAACATCTGACGCGCGGGCGCCTCAGCCGAGCAAGAGGATCAGCGCGCGCACGGTGAGCACCAGGAGCACCAGCGACGAGAGCGCAAAGAGCACGAATCGCACCTCGATCTTGTTCACCAGCGACTGGAGCAAGCTGTGGGCCACCCGCAGGAGCACGTACGCCCAGGCAAGATAGAAGCTGGGGCCGCGCGCGGCCTCGTCGACCAGCGCCACCACCACACCCACCGCGTAGAAGAGCGTCGGCTGCTCGAAGAGATGGTTGTAGTTGTCGGCCTTCCAGCGAACGCGCGGTGGCAGCGTCGCCATCTGGTCGCCTCGAGGCGCGTTGGGGTCCAGCGCCATGCGTGCCGCCCGGATGGCGGGAAGGCGCGTCGCGTACATCCAGAACCACATGACGAACGTCCACGCCGCGAGGGCGACGACCGGAACCAGCAGCGCCTTGTTCGGTGCCATCGGCCTACCTTGCCCGAAGTCCGAGGCGGGTACCAGGAATGGTGCCTGCTGCTATCCTCCGGGAATGAAGACCGGCCCCGCGGCAGCGCTCGCGCTCGCAACCCTCGCCGCCTGCAGCTCCACCGACCCGCCCGCGGAAGCGCCGGCGCCCGCCGAGGTCACGTTCCCCAAGGGCTTTCTCTGGGGCTCGGCCACCGCGGCCTTTCAGGTGGAGAGCGGGAGCGTGCACACCGACTGGTGGCACTGGGCCAAGCAGCCGGGGAAGATCCAGGGCGGCGCGCACCCAGACGTAGGCGGCGCCGATGCGCTCGCGCACGTGGACGACGACATCAAGGCGCTGAAGGACAGCGGCCAGAACGCCTACCGCTTCTCCATCGAATGGAGCCGCGTGTATCCTACACGCGAAAGCTTCGACCAGAACACGCCGGATCCGGCGGCGCTCGCCGCCTACGACGGCCTCCTGGCCAAGCTGCGGGCCGCGAGCCTGGTGCCGGTGGTGACGCTGCAGCACTTCGCCTTGCCGGAGTGGCTCACCGACGTGGCGCGTTGGTCGGCACCCTATGGCTGGGAGCGCCCGGAGATCGTGGATCTCTTCGCGGAGTGGGCGCGACGCGCCGGAGCCCGCTGGGGCAAGGACGTCGACTACTGGGTCACCATCAACGAGCCGGTGAACGTGGTGCTCGGCGGCTACGTGGCGGGGCTCTTTCCGCCGGGCGCCTTGCTCAACGTGGACCGCGGCCTGCAGGTGGTGCGCGCCGAGGCCAACGCCCACGCCAAGGCCTTCGAGGCGCTGCACGCCGCCGACACCATCGATGCCGACGGCGACGGCAAGGCCTCGCTGGTGTCCATGGCCTTCCACATGCGCACCTTCCATCCGAAGGACGCCAGCGACGACGACGACAAGGCCGCCGCCGAGCGCACCCGGCACCTGTGGAACCAGTGGCTCCTCGATGCGCTGGTGAAGGGCGACGTGGACGACGACTTCGACGGCACCCTCACCGGCCCCAAGGACCGCAAGGGCGACGCCACCCTCGCCGGCCACCTCGACTGGATCGGCGTGAACTACTACTCCGACACCATCATCGCCGCCGGCGGCGGCATCAAGGTGCCGGTCATCAACGCGGTGGTCCTGCAAGACGACTTGCCCACCGGCCGCCCGCGCACCGACTTCGGCTGGGACATCTATCCGGAGGGCTTCCGCACCGTCCTCAACGAGGCCAAGGCCTACGGCCTGCCGCTCATGGTCACCGAGAACGGCCTCGCCGACGACGGCGACAAGAACCGCGCGCGCTTCCTTGCCGAGCACCTGTACCAGATGGGCCGGGCCATCCAGGACGGCGCCAAGATCATCGGGTACATGCACTGGTCGCTGGTCGACAACTTCGAATGGGCCAGCGGTTACTGCCCGAAGTTCGGCCTTTACCGCGTCAACGCCGACGGAAGCCGCACCGCGCGCCCGAGCGTGCAGAGCTACCGGGCCATCATCGAGAGCGGAAAGGTCACGCGCGCGGCCATCGACGCGCTCCCCGCGTATGCGCCGCCGCCGCAGCGCTGCCGCTGATCCTTGACGGCCCCCAGCATCGGGTGTACCGAATGAATGACCATTCATTGTGCGCGCCGCGAAGACGCGCCAACTAGGAGGCTTTCGCGATGGCCGTCGATATCAAGAAAATGTTCAACGAAGACCTGCCGGGCCAACTGAGCCGCAACGCCGACGAGGCGAAGGCCATCGGCGCGAAGTTCCAGATCAACATCACTGGCGAAGGCGAGTGGAACATCGACGCCAGCGCGAGCGGCCCCTCCTGCAAGCCCGGCACCGACGCCGCGGACTGCACCATCACCATCGCCGGCGAAGACTTCCAGAAGCTCATGGAGAACCCGCAGGCCAACGGCATGTCCCTGTTCTTCTCGGGCAAGCTCAAGGTCACCGGCAACAACATGCTGGCGATGAAGCTGCAGAAGCTCTTCGGCTTCAAGTGAACGGCTGACGCGCACTCGCGCGTCGCTCGAGAGCCCCGGCCTGCCCCCTTCTTCGGTTGGGCGCAGCCTTCGGGGCTCTCTTCATTTGTGTACTCTTCACGCATCTCGGAGCCTGCAATGCGTCCTCTCGAAGGCATCAAGATTCTCGATCTGAGCCGGCTCTTGCCCGGTCCCTTCGCCACCCTGGTGCTCTCGGACATGGGCGCCGCCGTCGACAAGGTCGAGGACCCGAGCGGCGGCGACTACCTGCGCCACATGCCGCCGCAGCAGGAGGGGACCTCCACAATGTTCCTGGCGCTGAACCGCGGCAAGCGCAGCATCTCCCTCGATCTCAAGAAGCCGGCGGGCGTTGCGGCGTTCCTGCGCCTGGTGGGCGGCTACGACGTGGTGCTCGATCAGTTCCGTCCGGGCGTGCTGGCGCGGCTCGGCGTGGGGCACGACGTGCTGCTGGCGAGGTGGCCGCGGCTCGTGGTGTGCGCGCTCACCGGCTACGGGCAGACGGGACCGCTCGCGCAGCGCGCCGGCCACGATCTCAACTACCTCGCGCGAGGCGGCGTGCTCGGCTTTCAGGGACCGAAGGAAGGCGTGCCGGCGGTACCGGGCTTTCAGCTGGCGGACATCAGCGGCGCGCTCTACGCGGTCATCGGCATTCTCGGCGCCCTGCGCAAGCGCGACCAGAGCGGCGAAGGCAGCATCGTGGACATCGCCATGGCCGACGCCGCGCTCACCTTCGCGCTCTCCGGCTACGGCACCGCGTTCGCCGGCGAGACGCCGCGGCGTGGGGACGAACCGCTCATCGGTGGCATCGCGCCGTACCGCACGTATGCCACCAAGGACGGACGCTACCTGGCGCTGGCCGCGCTGGAGCCGAAGTTCTGGCTGGGCTTCTGCGCGGCGGTGGGCCTCGACACCGATATGGGCGCGCTCATGCCGGGACCGCACCAGGCCGATCTCATGGCGCGACTCGAAGGGCTCTTCGCCGAGCGCACGCTGGCGGAGTGGGTTGCGCTCGCGGAGAAGGGCGACTTCTGCCTCGAGCCGGTGCTCACCCCGGAAGAGGCCATGGCCGATGCGCACCTGCGTGGGCGCGGCGTGTTCTTCGAAATGCCCTCGCCCTGGGGCAGCATTCACCAGCTGCGAACGCCGGTCACCCCCGCGGGCGCCGAGGGCTTCGCGCCGCCGCCGCGACAAGGCGAGCACGGCGAGGCGATCCTTCGGGACGCGGGCTTCAGCGACGCCGAGATGCAGGCGTTGTTCGAGAGCGGCGCCGCCCGCAAGTAGCTCAGCCGCCGCGGCCCGGATGACCTGGGCACCGTGCGGCAAGAAAGGGCAGTGTCGTGTTTCCGCCAGCGGGCATCGCGTAGCTGACGGAGCCGGTGATCTGCTGCGGGCTCACGGCGTCGATGGTGATGGTGGCATCGACGGCCGTGCAGTGCTCGTCCTTCCCGCAGACGCGGAGCTGACCATCTTGCTTCGTGCTCCCGAGCGCGAACGACGTTCCCGCGCGCAACGG
>JABFRG010000726.1 GCA_013141295.1 Polyangiaceae bacterium | reverse complement strand
CCCTGGTAGTCGCGAACGCCGATCGAGGTCACGACCGCTGGTGACAGCATCGACCCCACGTAGAGGCCGGCGTCGAGCGGGGCGTCGAGGTCCGCGATGTCTTGCACGTCGTGGCCCACGACCATGCGGCCGAGGACCTCCGACGTGAGCTCGGGAAAGCCCATCCACTTCGAGAGCTGCGCCGCCGATGCGCGCGGGCTCAGCACCCGTGCGAAGCCGGCAAGCTTCGAGGGCTCCGGCACCGGCGAGCGGTCCACGACCACGACGGGCCGCGCCGAGGCGGTGGCCGCCACGGTGGCGGTGACCGCCGGAGTGGGCACCGGGGGCGGCGCTCCCCCGCAGCCGGAAATCGGAGCAAAAACCGGGGCCAGCACCAGTGCAAGTCGGAGAGCGCGCATGGTCCGGCAGCATACCGATGGAACGAGTCTTGCGCTCGTGGTTTGCGCGACCCCGCACGCGCGCCACTGCGCAAAGCCCGCCCGTGGTGTTAGACAGGGGCCATGTCTCTGAATCCGGCGCAGCAGGAAGCCATCGAACACTTCCGGGGACCGCTCCTGGTGCTCGCTGGGGCCGGGTCGGGGAAGACGCGCGTCATCACCACCCGCATCGCCCGCTTGATGGAACGAGGCATCCCGGCCCGCAGCATCGTGGCCCTCACCTTCACCAACAAGGCCGCCACCGAGATGGCCGAGCGCGTGGTGGCGGTGACCCGCGAGCGCGGGGCCAAGGCCGACGTCGCCAAGGACCTCACCGTCTCGACCTTCCATTCCTTCGGCCTCCAGGTGCTCTCGCGCGAGAAGAAATCCCTCGGCGGCACCTTCACCATCTTCGACCAGGGCGACCAGCTGGCCTTGGTGAAGGACTTGCTCTCCAAGATCGCCAGTGGCCGGGCGTACGACGCGGGCGCCATCTGCTCGCGCATCTCGTCCGCCAAGAACGCGTTCTTGAAGCCGGAGGAGCTCGTCGAGAAGGAAGGCGACGAGTACGACGAGATCACGAAGCTCCTGTTTCCGCGCTACCAGGCGGCGCTGAAGAACTTCCACGCCTACGACTTCGACGATCTGGTGTGCGAGGTGGCCCGGGTCTTCGCCGAGCGGCAAGACATTCGCGAGCGCTGGCAGGAGCGCTTCTCGTTCGTGCTGGTGGACGAGTACCAGGACACCAACGGCGCCCAGCTGGAGGTGCTCCGACAGATCGCCTCGCATCACGGCAACCTGTGCGTGGTGGGCGACGACGATCAGTCCATCTACGCGTGGCGCGGCGCCGACGTGCGGAACATCCTGCAGTTCGAGGAGCATTTTCCCGGCGCCAAGGTCATCAAGCTCGAGCAGAACTATCGCTCGCTCAAGCCCATCCTCGACGTGGCCAACGCGGTCATCGGCAAGCGCGCCGACGACTCGCGGCACAAGAAGGTGCTCTTCACCGACAAGGTCGGCGGCGAGAAGGTGCGGCTGGCGGCTTCTCCCACGCCCGAGGCCGAGGCCAAGTGGGTGGCCCGGGAGATTCGTCGGCTCACCAAGGAGCTCCGCGTGCCCCCGCGCGAGGTGGCGGTGCTCTATCGCTCCAACAGCCAGGCCAAGCCCATCGAAGAGATGCTCCGGGAACAAGAAGTGGCCTACCGCGTGGTGGGCGGTCAGCAGTTCTTCGAGCGCAAGGAAGTGAAGGACGTCCTCGGCTATCTCAAGCTGGCGCTGAACCGCGCCGACGAGATCGCCCTCCGCCGGGTCATCAACTATCCGCCGCGCGGCATCGGCGAAACCAGCGTGGAGCGCCTCTCCGCCCATGCCACCGCCCGGGGCTGGAGCCTATGGCAGGCGGTGGAGCGGGTCGAAGCCCTCGACGACATTCCCGCCGCCGCGCGTGCAGGATGCAAAGAGCTCGAGCGCGTGGTGGCCGACGCCCGCAAGCGCATGCTGGTGGACCGCGCGCTCGCCAGCGACGTGGGGCGGTCCATCTGCGACGCCGTGCGCTTGAAGGAAGACCTGAGCGGTAGCGGTAGCCCGGCCATCGCCGCGCGCCGCTGGGGCAACGTCGAGAGCATCCTCAATACCTTCAAGAAGCGCGAGGCCCGCCAGTCGGTCGCCGGTAAAGACGCCTCCAGCGAGCGCGATCTGTCGGCCTTCCTTCATGCACTCACCCTGAACTTCGGCGAGGCCGAGGAGGACCCGGGTAACGTGGTGACGCTGTCGACGCTCCACGGCTCCAAGGGGCTGGAGTTCGACCACGTGTTTTTCATCGGCTGTGAAGAAGGCTTGATGCCGCACTCCCGGACCACCGACGCCAAAGCCGTGGACGCGGCGCCCGCCTCCGGCATCGACTCCATCGAGGAAGAGCGGCGTCTCTTCTACGTGGGCGTGACGCGCGCCAAACAGGTGCTCACGCTCTCGCACAACAAGCATCGGGCGCTCCGCGGTAAGCCGGCGGCCCGTACGCCGAGCCGATTCCTCTTCGACATCCCCACCGAGATGCTGGAAGAAGTGGCCATCAAGGAAGAGGCTGCGTCGATGATCGAGATGTCCGAGGGCGCCGAAAGCCTGCTCGCAGCGTTGTTGGGCGAGTAGCGTCCGAGAACCTGCTCGCTCCGGCGGGAACGCGATACCATCGTCCGATGGCTCCGCCCACCGACCGCCTCGGCGCGCTCTTTCGCGAACGTACGTTCTCTCGGGTCTTCGCCCTCGCCTGCTTCGGCGGCCTGCTCTACGTGTTCCAGCATCTCTGGGCCACGCTCATCTTCTTCGTGGCCTTCGAGCGCTTCATCGGCTTCGTGGAGGGCAAGGTCCACGAGCGCACCAAGTGGCCGCGAAAGCGCATCGTCGCCGGCGTGGTGGCGGCGCTCTTGGCGCTCTTCGCCGCGGCGGTGGCCTTCGGAGTGGTCTCGGCTTTCCACGAGTGGAAGAAGGTGCACGATACATCCATCGAGTGGATCGGCGAGCTCAAGAAGCACCCGCTCTACGAGAAGGTGCACAGTCAGTTCGAGGACTCCGACGCTGTGGTGGAGCACGCCAAGGAGTACGCAGGCAAGGCAGTGAACTTCGCCTCGGCGGTGGGGCGGTTCTTCGTGCAAGCGATGATCGGCTTCATCCTGGCCATCGTGTATCGGCTCGAAGCCGACGAGCTCGACAAGTTCGAGGACAAGATCGACCCCAAGTCGCTGGTGGGGCGTCTCTTGCGCTGGGTGACCCACGTGGCCGACGCGGTGAGCGTGACCATGCAGCTGCAGCTGGTGGTCGCGGTCTTCAACACCGTCACCACCCTGCCGGTGCTCTTGTTCCTCGGCATTCCCCACGTGCCCTCGCTCATGGGCCTGATCTTCGTCTCGGCGCTGGTGCCGGTGGTGGGCAACCTGGTGGCGGGCACGGTGCTGTGCCTGCTCGCGTATCAGGCGAAGGGGTGGCTGGGCGTCGGCATCTTCGTGGTGGTGACGTTCCTCCTGCACAAGGTGGAGTCGTACTACCTCAGCCCGCGCCTCACCGCGCGCCACGTTCGTGTGCCCGGCTTCGTGCTCATCGCGAGCCTCATCGCCTTCGAGCACGTGTTCGGTTTCGCCGGGGTGTTCCTGTCCTTCCCTGCGCTCTTCGTGGGCAGCCGCATTCGCGCCGAGTTCCTGGAAGAAGACGGCCGGTTGCCACCGGAGAGCATCAAGCCCGGCAAACGGCTCGCGGCGTAGGGTTCACGGCTTCGTGGCGAGCGCGGCCTGGAGGACGGTGCCCATCGCGTTGGTGTCGAAGGGCTTCGACAGGCGGTGCTCGATGCCGGCTGCGGCGAGCTCCTCGTCGGACTGGACCGAATAGCCGGACGCGAGGACTATCGGGAGGTCGGCGCGGATCTCCCGCACCGCGCGCGCCAGATCGAGGCCGGAGAGGCCGGGCATGCTGAGATCGGTGATCAGGACGTCGACCTCCGACGGCGCCGCGCGAATCCGCTCCAGCGCCTCCGCCGGGTCGGAGAGCGCCTGGCCCTCGTAGCCGAGAGCTTCGAGGACGATGAGCGCTGCCGGGAGAATCATCGCCTCGTCGTCCACGTAGAGCACGCGGCCCGGGGTCAGGGGGGCCGCGGTGGCTTCGAGGACGGTCGGCTCGACGGGCGCGCTCTCGGCCGCGAGATACACGTCGAAGGTCGTGCCGCCGCCGGGTCGACTGTCCACGGCGATGGCCCCGGCGTGATCGAGGACGA
>JABFRG010000111.1 GCA_013141295.1 Polyangiaceae bacterium | reverse complement strand
GCGCCACGCTCCACCTCTTAAGAGGCGAGGCGCGAGACCACGCCACCTGGTCATTGCCGCTCCACGGCATCGACGGGTTATGGCGGAGTGAGACGGCGACCTGGGTGCGAACCAAGTCCGGGGGCCTGGTGATGGCAAAATAAGCGGGGCGCGCTTCCTGCGGTGGGCGCAAGAGCTGCGCGAAGTGGGGCACCTCGCCCCGGACGTGCGGGCACGCGCAGCGGAAACCGAAGGGAACGTCGCGAGGCACACACCTTGCTCGTTGCGAAGCGTGATCAAGATCGTGACCGAACGCCTGCTCCGCGTCCGCGACATCATGTCGAGCCCGGTTCGCACCGTGCGCTCCGACGCCCGCCTGGCCCACGCCAAGGAGGTGCTGGCCACCGAGCGCGTGAGCGCGGTGGCGGTGGTGGCACCGGATGGAAGGCTCGTGGGCGTGGTTTCGCGCACCGACCTCTGCGACCCCCGGCACGCCGACGACGATGCCACGGTGGCGAGCGCGATGAACCGCGTCCTCTTCGCGGTTCGCCCTGAGGATCCGGCGCTCCTCGCGGTGCGCCTCATGGTTCGTGAGGACATCCATCGGGCGCTGGTGGTCTCCGAAGGTGGGGCGCTTTCGGGTATCGTGACCGCCATGGACGTGATGCGGGCCATTGCGAACGACGGAGGCGGCGCACCTTCGGGCGAAGCGGAGCTGGTTCGTGTCGGACACTGACCGCGCCAATCTGACCGCACGCTTGAACGCGTGGGCCCGCGGGCGCTTCGGCCCGCAGGTGGAAGTGGGCAAGATCCACGGCATCGACGGCGACGTCGGCGACAAGGGCTTCGGCTACGCGAACGTGCTCCGGGTCGAGCTGCGCAACGCCGAGGTCTCCTCGGTGGTGCTCCACGTGGCCCGGCGCGGCGGCTTCGGCCACGACACCTTGGCAGACCGCGCCCACGAGGCCTTTCTGCCGTGGCAGACCTTCGGCGGGTTCCCGCATCACGTGGCAGCGCTCGACGTTGGGTACCTGGACGCCGAGGGCGCGCTGGTCTCGGCGGCACCCGCGCGCGACTTCTATCTCGTCACCGCCTACGCCGAGGGTGAGCCCTACTTCCACGATCTCCAGCGCATCGCCGAGCAGGGGCACGCCACCCGCGAGGACGAGGATCGCGCGCGGCGCCTGGCGAAGCTGCTCGCCGATGCCCACCACGAGAAGAAGGACGCACCGGACCTCTGGCAAAGGCGGCTCCGGGATCTCACCGGTCACCACGAGTGCATCGCCGGCATCGTCGACAGCTACGACGGCAAGACGGGGCCGGAGCTCCCCAGCCCGGAGACGTTGCGGCGCATCGAGCATCGGGTGCTCGAGCATCGGCATCGGCTCAAGAGCTTCGCCCACCGGCTCTCGCGCGTGCACGGCGACTTTCACCCGTGGAATATCCTCTTCCACGGCGAGAGCTCGCAGCGCGAGGTCATGGTCCTCGATCGCAGTCGCGGCGCCTACGGCGAGCCGGCCGACGATCTCACGGCGCTCTCCATCAACTATCTCTTCTTCGCGCTCCGCCACGGCCCCCAGGCTGCGGCCCCGCTCCGGGCCTTGCACCGGCATTTCTACGACGCGTGGCTCTCCCTCACCGGCGATCGCGAAGTGCTCGAGGTGGCGCAGCCCTACCTGGTGTTCCGCGCGCTGGTGGTGGCATCCCCGGTCTGGTACCCGGATCTGCCGGCGGGCATGCGGGCCCGGCTCTTCGAGCTCATCGACGCGGTGCTCGACATGCGAAGGCTCGACCTCGACAAGGTGGAGAGGTACTTCACGCCATGAGCCGCGTGGTGTGGATCACCGGTCTCCCGGCCTCGGGCAAGACCAGCCTCGCCCGCGCTCTGGTGGCGCTCCTGCGCGAGCGAGGCGTGGACGCGACGTTGGTGGACTCCGACGAGACCCGCAGCGTCATCACGCCGCAGCCCACCTACGAGGCCGCCGAGCGGATGCTCGTCTATCGCGCCATGGCGTACCTGGCGAAGCGCCTCGACGAATCCGGCACCGTGCCCGTAGTGGCCGCCACCGCGCACGCGCGGGAGCTGCGCAACGAAGTGCGGCAGATCGCCGGCGGCCTCTTCCTGGTGCACGCTTCAGCGCCGCTCGCCATCTGCGAAGCCCGGGATCCGAAGGGACTGTACGAGCGCGCGCGGGCCCAGGAAGACGGCGCCATGCCGGGGATCCACGTGCGCTACGAGGCTCCCGACGACGCGGACCTGGAGGTCGACACCGGCGGTGACGACCCGGACGGTGCCGCCCGCCGGGTACTCGACGCTCTGGACCACCGCGGCACCTTCACGCGCTGAGCTCGGCGCACCGGGCCCGAAGAACGTCGACGCTCCGGGCCACGTCGTCGCGCTCACGCGGCGAAAGGGGAAACGAATCGAGACCGAGCGGGGTGGCGCCGGTCGACCCCAATATGCACGGCGTGCCTGCGCACACGCCGGGCTCCACCGGCGCGCTCACCGGGAGCACCGCGCGCTCGTCGCCCACCACCGCTCGCGTGATGCGCGCCACCGCGACGCCGATGGCGTGGGAGGTGGCGCCCTTGCGCGCGATGATCTGGTAGGCCGCGCCGCGGACCTGTTCGGCGATGGACTGGCGAAAGGCCTCGTCGAGGGCGATTCCCTTGGCGCCGAGCGCCGCCTCCAGCGTACGACCTCCGGCGCGGCCGCTATCGAGCAGGCACACCGACGAGTCTCCGTGCTCGCCCACCACCGACGCGTGAATGCTGTCCGGCGCCAGATCGAGCATTCGCGAGAGGGCGTGGCGAAGTCGCAGCGTGTCGAGCAGCGTGCCCGACCCGAAGACCGAGACGTTCGTTCCCTGCAGTCGCCGGCGGAGCGCCTCGGTCATCACGTCGACCGGATTGGTGACCACCACGACCACGCGGGGCATCCCCCTCGCCTCCCACACCCGCGCGATGTCGTCGAGCGCCCGTTCGTTCCGCGCCAGGAGCGCCAGCCGGTCCTCGCCGGGCCGCTGCTTGGCGCCGGCGGTGACGATGCACACGTCGCCACCTTCCACTTCGTCGAGCCCGCCGCCGTCCACGGTGACGCCGCCCAGGAGCGGAGCGCCGTGAGCGAGGTCGAGGGCCTCGCCGCGAGCCTTGTCGGCCACCAGGTCGTAGAGCGAGAGCCGCGCGCAGATGCGATTGTGGAGAATCGAGACCGCCGACGAAACGCCGACCGCCCCGGCACCGAGGATGGTCACGTGGATCTTGGGCTTCACGACGCCTCCATGTCCGCCACCCAGGCAGCGATGATCCGCTGGAGGCTCCGCTTCTTGGCCCCCACGTCGGCCATGTCGCGGAACTTCACCTCGCGCCGCCGCACGTGGTCACCCTCGAGGATGGGGTCGTCGACCATCGTCACGGCCTCCGGGAACACCAGGATGAGATGCACGAAGGTGCGCGAGCGAAGATGGAAGGCCCCGATGTCCTCGCGAAAAAAGAAGCTCGGCGCGTTCCACTTGATGCGCTCGCGGACGTTCGGGCTGGCGCGCAGGATGATGGCGCGCACCGCCTCGATCTCCGCCTTCATGGGGTGATCGAGCTGCGCCAGGAAGGCGTCGACCGCTTCCTTCTGGTTCTCGTCCTTGCTCGCCCGCACGGCCTTGGTGGCCGGTTTCGCCTTGGGAGTGGGGCTCTTCTTCTTGGGTCGCGTGGCCATGGTGGCAAGGTACCCAACGCGCGGATCGAGCGCGAGCGCCGAGTGGCTCAGTTGTCGCGGATGCCCAGGAGCACGGCGCGGCGCCGGTTCGCGGCGTTGCGTGCCCATCCACCCACGACGATGCGGCCGGTGCTCTGGATGGCCACCGAGGTCGCGAAGGCCTCGTCGCCTGCCACCGAGGTCATGACGTTGCCATCGGTGCTGAAGGTCGGGTCGAGCTGACCTGCTGCGGTGACGCGGGCGATGGCCATGCGGCTGCGCTGGAGCGCGTCGCGGGCCACACCGACGGCGACGATCTTGCCGCTGCCGGTGAGAGCCAGGGCGCTCGCGCCGCCGCCGTTGCCGGAGAACGGGTCGACGAGTCGGCCGCCGACGCCGAAGGAAGCGTCCGGCGCGCCGCTGGGGCCGATGCGCGCCACCACGAACTGCGGAGCGCTTCCGACGATGGGATCTTCCGCGAGCAGGAGGCCGGTCCCGTGGGGCACCA
>JABFRG010000515.1 GCA_013141295.1 Polyangiaceae bacterium | reverse complement strand
GATCTGCGTGCCCTCGCGGGCTGCCCCCGAGGGCACGCAGATCATCGCCACCCGCGGCGGCGTGGGTATCGAGGTGCAGGGGGCCACGGTGGTGCTCGGTACCCAGCGCGTGCTCGACGACGTTTCGCTCAGCATCGCCCCCGGCGAGCACGTGGCCATCGTGGGCAGCTCGGGCGCTGGCAAGTCGAGCTTCCTCGGCATGCTGCTGGGTCTCCTGGAGCGCACGCAAGGCGAGGTGCGGGTCGACGGCATGGAGCTCGAGGCCTACGACATCGGCCGCTTGCGGCGCGAGTGCGTGTGGGTCGACCCGCAGCTGCAGCTCTGGAACCAATCGCTCCTCGAGAACCTGCACTTCGGCAACCCCACCGTGGCCCGCGATCCCTTGCGCACCGCCACCGACAACCTGGGCCTCAAGGAGCTGCTCCAGCGCATGCCCGAGGGCATGGCCACGCCGCTCGGCGAGAGCGGCGCGCGGGTGAGCGGGGGCGAGGGACAGCGCGTTCGTCTGGGCCGCGCGCTCTTGCGCAGGGGCGCGCGGCTGGTGCTGCTGGACGAGGCGTTTCGCGGCCTCGATCGCGGGGCCCGGCGCGCCTACTCCCGTGCCATGCGAAGCCGCGTGGGCCAGGCCACGGTGCTGGAGATCACCCACGACGTGGCCGACACCCAGGCGTTCCATCGCATCCTGGTCATCGAGAACGGCAAGCTGGTGGAGCAGGGGCGGCCTGCAGATTTGCTGGTGCAACCCTCGCGTTATCGCGCGCTGGTGGAGGCCGACCTGGCGGTGCAGCGCGACGTGTGGGGCGCCGCCGACTGGCGCCGGGTGGTGGTGGACCACGGCAAAGTGCGCACGCAGGATTCCGAGCCGGGAGCAACGCCCCATGCATGAAGTCCCTTCATTTCCCGTCGATCGCATGGTGGCAGCAGTGGCGACGCTGCTCACGGAGCTCTCGGGTCGCGAGATCACCGCGCCGGTGGAACCGCCCGGCACGCGACTGCCACGCGCGGTCGCCGGCATGGCGCAGGGCGCCGGATACCTGGCCGAGGCCACCGAGTTTCTCCCGGGCGATCTCGCGGCGCTCTTGCGCGCTGGCACGCCCATCGTCTTCGTCCCCTGGCGCAGCGGCCGCGCCCACGTGCTCGTGCGGGGCAAGAGCGACACCACCTGCGCGCTCGGCGAGCGCGGCGAGCGCGTGCCCCTCTCGCGCAGGGCCTTGCGCGCGCTCCTGGAGAGCGCGGTGAACGCCCGCGCCGCCGCCCGCACCCAGAGCCTCACGCGCGGCATACCCGGGCTCGCGCCGACCCGCGCGCTGCGCGACGCCATCGCGCAGGAGACCGCCGACGAAACTGCGCTCGGAATGGGCTTCGCCTTTCGCAAGAACACCGCGAGCACCACCGGCGAGCTGCGGCGCGATCTGGACCCCGCTGGCTACGCCGGTCGCCTGCTCGGCCTCTCCACCGCGCAGAGCGCGCTCGCCACCGGGGCCTGGGGCGTCATCGGCGTGCTGGCGCTCAATGGCCACGCCGACCGCGGAAGCCTGGGGGCGTGGGCGCTGCTCGCCCTCACCGCCACGCTGCTGCAGATCGTCACCGCACGGCTGGTGAACCGCTTCACCTTGCGCGCGGCCAGCGGGCTCCGGCAACGTCTGCTCGAAGGCGCCTTGCGCATCGTGCCCGAGAGCCTGAGCGCGTTCGGTCTCGGCGGGCTCATGGTCCTGGCCGCGCAAGCCGACTCGTTTCTCAGCTCCATGGTGCTGCTGTTCGTCGTGGCGCTCACCACGCTCACCAACGTGGTGGCCGCCGCCCTGCTCCTCGGTGCGGCGCCGCTGCCCGCCTTCGGGGTAGGCATCTTCGTGGTCGCACTGGCTATCGTGGCGCTCTCCACGCCACGGGTGGCGCGCCTCGCGGGAACCATGCAGGCGGAGCGGCTGCGACTCACTACCGAGCTTGTGGAGCGCATGCTGGGGCATCGCACGCGGCTGGTACAACAGACGCCGAACTCCTGGCACGACGGCGAGGACGAGTCGCTCTCCGGCTACGCGGCGAATGCCCAGGCGAGCGATGTCGCGTCCGTGCTGCTCCGGGCGCTGCCGCGCGCCTACTTTCTCGCGTCGCTCGTGGTCGTCTTCTTCGTCCTGGTCAGCCACCCCTCGGCCGAAGCCCTGGCGCTGTCGCTGGGAGGCCTGACCATGGGTATGGCCGCGCTCGAGGGCGTGGTGAGCCTGCAGGCCACCGGCGCGTCGCTCCACGCGCTCTTTCGGTCGATTCGCCCGCTCCTCGCCGAGTCACCGGCGACGGCCAGTGCATCGGGCACGAGCCCGGAGCTGCCTACCCGCGTGCAACGCGGTGATGCGGTGGTGGAGCTGTGCGGCGTGCGCTACGGGTATCCTGGCCGCGCCCGCGCGGTGCTCGATAACGTCGACTTCGCGATCCGCGCCGGAGACCATCTGCTCATCGAAGGCGCATCGGGCGGCGGCAAGACGACGCTCGCTTCGTTGGCGTCGGTGCTGCGCGCGCCGGACGCCGGCCTGCTGTTGGTCAACGGCGTGGACCAGCACACCTTGGGCGCTGGGCCCGGCGGCGCCATGGCCGGCGAGCGCGCGGTGCGCAGCGTCATCGCGGCGGCGCCGCAGTTCTACAAGAACCACATCTTCAACGGCCCGCTGGCGTTCAACCTCCTGCTCGGGCGAAGCTGGCCGCCGAGCGAAGGCGACCTGGCCGACGCCCGCGAGGTGATGGGCGCCCTCGGCCTCGGTCCGTTGCTCGAGCGCATGCCGGGGGGTCTCTTCCAGCAGGTGGGCGAGACCGGCTGGCAACTTTCCCACGGCGAGCGGAGCCGCGTGTTCCTCGCGCGCACGCTGCTGCAGAACGCCGAGCTGGTGGTGCTCGACGAGACCTTCGGCGCGCTGGACCCGCAGAGCCTCCGGCAGTGCATGGACGTGGTCCGCGCACGAACCCGCACCCTGGCGGTCATCACACATCGGTAGCGCTCGACGGATGGTCGACGCGGTACGCAAGCCACCGCCGAGCGGCTGACGCGGGAGCCGGTCCAGGCTGTCGCGATAGCCGGAACGGAGCTCCCCGCTGCGCGCCGTTCACCTTCCAGACGGTCTACGTGCGCCCGCCTCGTCGAGCTTCTCCAGGAGGAAGCGGAGCGTGGGCTCGAAGCGCTCGAGATACCCGGCGTGCCCCTGGTCGGTGGGAAGGAAACGCGTCTCGACGCCGAGGTCCTCGAGCTCCTTCGCGAAGCTCTCGGCGGGACCGAAGAGCTCGAAGTCGTCGCGGCGCCCCACCGTGATGAGAATTCGGCCCGATAGAGCGCTCTTGATGCGCGCGAGCGCCTTCGGGTCGCGGAGGAGGCCGTGCGGCGTCCTGGCGACCCACCGGGCGAGCACGGTCTCGTCGACCTGGCCGGTCTCCACGTCGAAGGGGTAGCGGAAGCCACCGGGGGCGGCAGCGTCGGGCGACCAGCTCGCGGCCCAGCTGGTGAATTGGCCGGCGCCGCCCACCGCGAGCTCGATCTTGCCCCAGTTGCGGATCCAATCCTTGACCCGGCGGGTGCCCGGCGAGAACAGCCAGCGCTCCACGTCGGGAGCATCGGGCGAGGAAGCGCCGATGGCGGCGTAGAGCTCCGTGTGGCGCATGCCGAAGGAGAGCGCATTGTAGCCGCCGGTCGACTGGCCCATGAGCGCCCGCGCCGTCCGTTGCCGCAAGATGGGCAATGCTTGCTCGAGAGCGGGCAGCACCCGCGTGGCCATGAACGTGTCCCAAGCGCCCACCACCGGCGAGTCTTCGAGGTAGGTCGAACCAAGCGGCACGGACGTGTCGACGCCCACCAATACCGCCTCGCGCTTCGTCTCCTTCGAGATGTCGTCGAGGCGCTCGCCGGCGTGGCGCTTGCCGGCGAGATACGACATCTCGGTGGAACCGAAGCCGGGCAGCAAGAGCACGACGGGGTATCGTCGCTTCGGTTCGGCCTTCGAGGAAGCCGGCAGGTACGCGCAGAAGCGACGGCGCCCGAGGTTTGCATCCTCCACGATGACGAGCTGATAGCGCTCGCCCTGGCAGCGCTCCGGACGCGGCTCCGGGTGCGCCTTTGCGCGGACCAACTGCAACGCGCCGCCGCCGGAAGCACCGGTGGCCATGTAGCCCCGGCCCCCTCCTTGAAAGGTCGCCCAGAAGGTGTGCTCCACGTCGACGATGGCAATGGGCACGGCATCGCGCGGCGCGCTGGGGAGGGCGTAGGGAATCCGGCGGGTGATCGCCAGGTCCACGTCCGCGGGGCTGACGGTCATGCGATCGAGCATCCGTCGAATGACCGCCAACGAGAGACCTCCGCCCGCGACCTCTCGCTCTTCCTCGGCCGTTCGCCAGGTGAGCAAGAATCGCCCGGTGCCTCGCGCATCCTCGGGAGCGACGACCTCGCCGGCCGGACCTTGCGCCCGTGAAGTGGGCCCCGATGGTCCCTTCGCCTGCGGGGCGGGGGCCGGCGCAGGCGGGGAAGGCCGCGCGACTTCATGACAGCCCGCGAACGCGAGCGAGAGGACGAGGACGGTTCGCACGGGCTGGGATGCTAGCCCACAATCGCGACGGGAATCACGTGCTCCTGCTCGACCCGCCCTACGGCATCAGCCCCACCGCGAACAGCTCGGAGAGCGCGCTACCGTAGTTTGCCACATCGACGACACCGTATACCGCGTAGCGATTGGACGCGGCGCGATACGAGAGCGTACGGCCTGGCGCAACGGAAGCCAGGACGCGCACGGCCAGGCCCGGAGCATCGTCGACCACGTAGAGATTTCGGCTCGGGTGAAGGGTACCAATGCCTTCGGTCAGATCGAAGTGATCCTGCACGACGAGCCGGTAGCTATCGGGCGTTCGGCTCACCTGGGCCGCGTACGCGCCGTTCGCGTTGGGTCGTCCGTACGCCGTGTCGAGAATGGGCGCAATCGGTCGAGTGCGTCCGGTCTTCGGGTCCACGACGAGCAGCTGACCCCACATGCCACTCGCCGCCAGCACCAGGGATTCGGGGCGTTGCCCGAGCGCCACCTGCGCGCCTAGCTCGCTGTCGAGGGTCGCCACGGGAGCTGCCGGCGTGTTGGCGTCATCGAGCCGGAACAGGGTCATCTGCCGAACACCGACGACCTGCCGCCAGCCCAGCGTTCCCAGCGTCGAGAAGCTCACCTCGGACAGCCGCGCGCTTGCATCCCCGATCTGCGTGGTGGCGCCGGTCGAGAGGTCCATGAACGCAAGCTGCGTAGCGGCTCCCGCCGAGGGTGCGAGCTTGAGCACGGCGCGTCGGTCACCCGGGGCAAACTCGAGGTCGTCGACACTGCCGCGAACGACGCGAACACCACCGCTGCGGGGCTCGACGATGCCGTAGGTGTCGGCGCCCGGCTCGTACAGTAGTCCGTAGGTACCGCCGGGAGACAGCTTGGTGCGCTGCCCACTCGCGGCCGGCGTGAGCCGCGGCGGCCAGCCCTCCCAGCCGATCCAGCTGCCGATGGCCGTGTCCGTCGCCACCGAGACGAAGCCTCGGTCGGTGGAGAAGCGCGCGCACCCCCGGCAGTTCCCCTCGAGGTAGAAGGAAGGCGGAATCGAGAGCTCGTCGCCTCGCGGGCGCACCATGGTGCGCGCGTCGATATCGTACATGTTCAGGTGGAGCCGACCGTCCGCCTGGAGCGCCCAGAACAGCAGCTTGCTTCCGTCGGCGGAGAAGGCGTCGGCGAGCGCGCTCGGGTACGAGTCACACGCGGGCTGCACGCCCAGGACCGAGTCCGTACGCGTGCGAAGGTCGTACAGATGGATCTCGCACGAGGCATAGCGCGCGTCGTCCCTGAGCCCTGCGGCGGCGACGAACAGCAGAGCGTCACGCCGAGGCCAGGACGCGACGTTGCGCAGCAGCGCCCGGCCGACGCCCCACGCAAGGTCCGGGGCGTGGGTCGGCGCCACGTAGAGGTCGACGAGGTCGCCGGCTCCGTCGCTCGACGCGAAGCTCACGTACGCGCCCGACGGGGAGATGTGAACGTCTTCGAACCCGCGGCTCCACGACCTCACCGCCACGCTCGACGCCGACGGTGCGGCGAGATCGAGCACCTTCAGCACCTGCGTGCCCGGTGACGCGCCTTCGACCCAGGCCACGTGAGTCCCCTCGGCGGGCAGGTCTGCGAGCCGCGCGTTCGCCCCGAGGCGGACCGTCTGGCGCGGCGCCCCCGGAGGCGTGGCGCCGGTCGGCGGCGAGACCGTCGAGCTTGGCGCACCCCCGGTCGGCGTCGGCGCGCTGCCGCCTTCCTCGGCCGCGACAGAGCCACACGAGATCACGAGCATCCCAAGTACGATGATCCGCGTCGTCATGCGCGCAGCATGCCGCGGTCCCGCGTTCCGCGGCCTTAATCGCACTTAAAGCCGCCGGAAGCGGACGGAGCCCTACGGCCGGTCCGCCACGCTGCGCGAGCGGCTGGGCGGCGCGCCGGTCCAGCGTTTGTAGGCCCGGGTGAAGGAGCTGAGCTCGGAGAAGCCGAGCATGAAGGCGATCTCGGAGAGCGAGCGACTCTCCTCTTTCATCCAGGCGTCGGCGAGCTCGCGGCGCACGTCGTCGAGGAGCGTGTGATAGGTGAGCCCAGCGTCGGCCAGGCGGCGGTGCAGCGTTCGCACGCTCATGCGGAAGGGGCGCGCGATGAGCGCTGCCGAGGGCGCGCCGTCGGTGAGCAGCTCCGCGACCCGCCGGCGCACCGAGGCCAGCCACGGATTCGCATGGGGCGCGGGTACGGGAATGGTGGCCAGCACGGCTTCTGCCTGCCGCTCGAGCACCTGCGCCAGCGCGCCGTCGGGAACCGGAATGGGCGCCTCCAGCAGCGAAGCAGGAAAGGCTAGTCGGTTTTCGCCCATGGCCCACCGCAAAGGGCAGCGAAAGTAGGTTTGGTGGCCGGAGAGGTCCAGCGGCGCCGCGTGCGCGAACGAAACTTCGATGGGCGCGAACGCGTCGCCTTCGAGCTCCCGGAACCAGGTGAGCATGGTGGCAACGACCAGCTCGTTGGTCTGCCGCCCCAGCGCCTGCGGTCGCCCGGTGACGAAGTGGCGAATCACCGCCAGCTGCCCCGAGGTCTCGAACGCAAAGCGGATGACCGGATTGATCAGCGTATGGTAGCGCGTCATGCGCTCACACACCTGGCGCAGCGTCGGCGCGGTGCGAACCACGTACTCGAAGAGCCCATACACGCCGCGCGGTAGCGCCTGCCCGAGCTCGAGGCCCATGTTCGGCGCCGCGAGCTCCTCTGCCAGACAGCTGGAATATGCATCGAGCGTTTCCACCGAGATGCGAATCGCGCGCGATGCGCCGCTTCCCGAGCCCTCGGCGTCGCCGATGCCGAAGCGCGTCCGCAGCGGGTCGCGGCCCGAGCGCGCGGCGTGCATCACGAACAGGCTCGCGGCCTGCGATTCGAACAGCTGCTCGGTCATGGTGCCGAGCCCGAGCATACTGCGCAGGGCGCGGCGTATCCACGAACCGCACGCAGAGGCTTGACCCGGCAGGCCACGGCACTTGACCGAGGCGGCCATCGCGCAGCGCGGGTGCTCGACGTTCGGTGTGGCGTGGTGCGCGCGCTTGAGGACCCTCGCCCAACGGTAACTGACTTAATTCTCAAGCCATCCGGCAACCTCTCGGGATCATTCGGATCACGTCATTGTTCCGGCGCCGGAACGCGAGGCTATCGCGGCCTCGCTCATGCCTGGAGGCCGCGGTGCGTGTTACCCGCCGGAGACACACGCGCGCACGACGCACGAAGATCGCCGCCGATGTTCCCGAAGCGCACGCGGCACGCGCCGTGCTCGTGATGCCGCTCGTCGAAGTAGCGACGGAGGAACGAGAATGACAAGAGAGACGCGAAGCGCGCTCATGGCTGCCATCGTCTTCGGCCCGGCGTTCACCGCCTGCGCGGGCCGCACCATCGACCGCTCGGTGCCGGGCGTGCCCGACGACTACACTGCCGACCTCGAGGTCGACCTCCCGGGCACGCCGCTCCAGGGGGACGAGGCGGACTGCCGAGGCCTCTCGCTCCGCCAAGCGCGAGCCGTCGCCACCAATCGGGTCCCCGGCCTGGTGGTCCCGGTGCAGCCGGGGACCCCACGCGTGATACCGGGGCCGCTGCGCTGGATGGAGCTGCAGCAGGATCTTCGGGTCGCGACCTGTAGCCCGCAGGGTCTCGTGTTCCTGCGTGGGATGCTGCGCGTGGCCGACTACGATGCGGCGACCGGACGGCCCGCCGCCCGCGCGGGGCTCGACTTGCGCTTTCCGGTGCAGGTGAGGTGCCACCTTCACGACGGCATCGTGAGCTGCAGCACGACCGGTGAGAGGGTCGAGAAGAATCGAGGGACGGTGCGCGAGGTCGCGGGCATGCGTATCGCGAATGGCACCTTCACGGTCGAGGTAGCCGACGGCCTTTACGCGGCCATCGACTGGATCGCCGACGAAAGAAAGCCGTTCGGCGATATCATCCTTCGCGGGATGCGGTGCTCGGTGGCGCCAGCGCCGGGTGCGGCGATTGCTTCCTGCGCGAAGCCGTAGCGCCGCCCGTCGATGGTCGCGCCGTGACCGGAGTTGATTTAAGTTCGATTAATGCGCAGTGCGCTCGGCGGATGGTTTGCTGCGACCCATGCGAACCGTCGTTCACTCCACCATTGTCGTTGCGTTGCTCCTCGGTTGTGGCGGCCGGGTCGACGAGGAGGCTCCGGGTAGACCGAGCGACACCGGTCCGGCGGCGATTCCACCGACTCCGGTGCCCGCGCCGCTCGCGCCGAAGTGCGAACAGGTCGATCTCGTCGCCGGACGCGCCACCCTTCGCGTGCAGGGGAACGCCGGCGACCGCCCGCGTCTGGGGCCCTCGGTGATGCTGCCCGATGGCGGCTTCGTTCAGCTGTTCTACCTGGGCGCGTCGCTCTGGCAGCTATACCTGCCCGCCGGCCACGACCTCGGCGCGCCCTTGCCGCCAGCGGTACGCGTCGCCGCCCGCGCGACCGGCGTCATGACGGCTTCGATGACGGCGCAAGCAAACGGTCGTTTGACGCTGGTGTACGCCGCCGGCGTCGAGGGGCCGCGTATCGTGCGCGAGCTCGCGCCGGGCAAGGCCAGCGCCAGTGACGATCCCGAGGGTTCCGCGCCGCTCGCGGGGCTCAGCGGCTCGGCCTGGCCGGCGCAGCTTACGTGGAATGGCGAGCTGGGGTTCGCGAGCTTCAACGGCCTCGAAGGAACCGTGGGATTCATTCGCGACGGGCGCTACGCCTCCGATACGGTCCTTCGCGATCTCTACTGGAACAAGATTCCCTATGCTGGCCACCCGACCGCCGCCGGCGACGGCTTCGTGTTCATGTACGACGCGGTCGGCCCCACGCCCATCGGAACCAGCTACGTGTGGACCGGGGCGTACGAGCTGTCGTCGGACGGGAAGATCTCCGCGGCGCACGATCTCGGCTTCCCGCCGCTGTGGGCGCAGAAGCACCCGTTCGTCGCATGGCTCACGCACCCGGAAGGCGGAGCAACCTTGGTCGTGCGACAAATCCCCGACCAAGCTGCGGGCTCGGGCTCGCTGCTGGCGCTCGACGTGTCGCCCGCGTTCACGCTAGGCCCGGCGTCCGTCCTGGCGTCCGACCTGAGCCGCGCTGCGGTCCCGGTGAACGCCGCACGGATCGGCGGCACGCCGGTGGCCGTCTTCGGAACCCGCGATCCCTCGGACGCCAATCACGCCCGAGGATGGTCGGTGGCTTTCGGCGGCGCAAAGCCGGCCGTCCGCGAGCTGCCCGTCGCGGCGCCGCGATATCCGCTCGATCGGGAGACCACCAGCGATCTCGAGTCTCGCGTCGCCGGCAACGAGCGCGGGGGCTACCTGACATTCAGCGAGAGCGACGGAACATTGGTCGTCCTGCGTGCAGCATGCACGCAGGCTCCCACGCGTTGAGGAGGCGCCGCCCGACGCGCCTGAGCTCGCGGACCGTACATCCACCCTGCGCGCCGAATGAGCCGGGCATGCGCCATCTGGCCGATTGATCGCGCGCGGCGGCCGCCGCAACCTCCTGCGCGTGAGGCAATCGTGACCGTGCACTTCCGACACCGACTCTACCTCGTCCTCGTCCTGACGTTCGCGGCCATCGTCTCGCAGTGGTCCGCATGGTTCCGCGCCGCGCAATGAGCCTCGCCGCGCCTCCGTCGACCGACGAAGGTCCCGACGAGGCGCTGGCGCCGTGCTAGGATTCGCGAAGATATGAGCGTTCGGTCCTGGCTTCTCTCTCTTGGCTCGATGAAACGACTCATGGCCTTCGCCTTCGTCGTGGCCGCGCACCAGGCGTGCTCGTCCACCCCCGCGGCGCCGGTCCGGGTCTGTACCCCCGGGAACAACGTATTTTGCCGGTGTATCGACCGCAGCGAGGGCACCAAGCTCTGCAACGACCAGGGCACCGGCTACTCCACCGCGTGTCGCCTCGGCGAGAGCCTCCCCTGCCCCGGCGGCGAGGCCCCGGAGGTCGATAGCGGCACCGGCGAGCCCAGCTGCGGCCCCAACAACTGCACCGGCTGCTGCTTGAACGGCGCCTGTCAACCCGGCCTCACCACTGCCGGTTGCGGCAAGGGCGGCGAGGCCTGCACCGTGTGTACCGGTCGGCAGATCTGCAAGGCCGATCAGCACTGCGGGGTCGACCCCGAGTCTTCCTGGGTGCTCCACCCGGCCACCGCGATCATCGCCGCAAAAAACGGCGCCGGCGGCGACTGGGACGTCGGTGGCGGCGCACCGGATCCGTACGTCCACCTCTGGTGTCCGGCGACGGCCACCACCCCGGTGGTGACGCCCACCGTCAACGACACGCTCACGCCCACCTGGGCCACCGGCAGCTGCACCATGAAGGCCAAGGACCTGCTCACCGCCGGCTTCGCGCTCCAGGTCTTCGACGAGGACATCTCCTTCGCCGATCCGGTGAGCACCAAGCAGACCATCGTGGCCACCGAGAGTCAGCTTCAGGCGGGCAAGGTCGAGATCGCCGCCCCGCCGCTCACATTCCTGCGCGTCGAGCTCACGCAGCAGTAGCGGCCGCGTTCACGGGACGTCTTCCACGCCGAGCTCCCCACCATTCGCGTCGGCGCTGACGAACGCGAACGTAGCGACCGGCTGCAGCGCGACCAAGCGCAGCACCGTCGCAGTCCTCGCGGGCGCCGCCGAGGAGCGGACCTTCGCGTACGCTTCGCACGCGCTGGCATCTCCGAAGACGACCACGGCGAGCCGGATCCCCCGCACGGTCATGCCGTAGCCGTCGCGGCAGTTGCCCTGAATGAGAGCGGCCCCGAAGGGGTCCTCGTCGACGACTCGAATGCGAGCACCCAGCGTTGCGCACTGGCTATCCACCACGTCGCCATAGACCACACCCCGGCTCTCGCCCGACGCGAAGTCTCGGTCGGGCTCCGTGCGGACCTTCACGCGTTGCGCGCAGCCGAATTGGCGAGGCGCTATCCATGCGGGCGAGACGACTCCCTGTTGGCCGAACTGCGGCCACTTGGCCGTTGTCTGGATGGTCTCTGGCCACGAATCCGACTCGCTGCCACAGGCGACGAGTGCGGTGATGCATGCAACGAGGATCGGCGAGAAGATCTTCATACCGATCCCTTTAGGCAAGCAACGTGCCGCCCCCGGAACGCTGCGTGGTGCGCTGGATTCGCGCAGGACGCCGGATGCGAGCGCTGCGCCGGAGTGTGCCATGTGCAGCGCGGGTAGCTACCGTCCGGCGCGTGCCAGGCGATACGCGGCTCGCGTGGTGGACGCCGAGGTTGCCCAGGTGAGCTTGCCGTGGTGGAACGACGGAAGCACCTTGCGGTCCCAGCGACCTTCGCCCAGGAGGCCGGCCTCGCGCTCGCTCTTGCCCTGCGCCAGCGCCGCGCGTGCCACGGCGTCGGCGTCGTCGAGAAAGCGCGCATAGGCCTCGAGGTCGGCCGCGGTGCACAGCGCGCCGTGCCCCGGCACGATGCGCGCGGTCGGGTGCGCCTTGGCGATGGCACGCAGGGCCGATGCGGTTCCCGCCAGCGAGGACCCGTCTTCCGTGTCGTCGAAGAACGGGAAATAGCCGTTGAAGATCAGGTCGCCGGTGATCACCACGTTCTCGTCGGGCACGTAGACCCATACGTCGCTGGCGGTATGGGCGCGACCGGCGTGGTGCACCTCGACGACGCGTCCACCCACGTCGAGGCGGGTCGTCTCCTGGGTGAGCGGCACGAGTGGCGCGCCCGGGTGCTCGCGCCAGAAGTCCCCATCCTCGCGGCTCATCGCCGGAATGGCCCGCGGATGCACATGGACCCGGGCACCTCCGAAGCTGGGATTCCCGAACGCGTGGTCGTAGTGATAGTGGGTATTCACCACGTCGGAAATGGGCACTTTCACTTCCGACGCGACCCACCGCGCGAAGCTGGAAGCACCCGGCATGAGGGGCACGTCGCACTTGGTGTCGACGATCAGCGCGGCGCCGCTTCCCTCGATGACCACCGAGTTTCCGCCGCCGCCCAGGACCGCGCGCAGCCCCGGCCCCAGCGGCACCACCGACAGCTTGGCGTAGTCGCGCTGGAACCAACCGGCGTCGAGGTTCTCCTCGTCGGACTCGGCCGCAGGCTCGGCGGCGCAGGCCGCCACCGCCACCATCACCGAGAGCGCCGCGAGGGAGAGGATTCGACGCTTCATCGCGCGGCCATCTTCCGCGCGAGGCCCCGCAGCCAGAGCTCGTGCCCGCAGTGGAGCGACGGATTCATGAGCATGCGGTCGAGGCGGGGCGCGAAGCCCCGCTCCAGCTCCTCGGTCACCACCCGCGTCCCGGCGCCTTCCCTGCGGAAGATCCACCGGTGGTACACCTCGGTGCCCACGCTGCCGCCCTGCCAGGCCAGGATGGACTCCTGCTCCCCCTCCGAGAGCTCGACCACTTTCATCTTCTGCGACACCGAGAACGTGGTCCAGCGGTACTCGAGCCCCAACGTCAGGCGGGCCACCGGTTCGCCGCTGGGCAGGAGCGCCGGCCCCGAGTTCTCGTAGAAGGTCTGCCACTCGCTCGCGCGGACCATCTGCGCGAGCACCTGCTTGGGGCCCACCCCGTCCATGAAGATGTCGTTATGCGCGAGAACCGGGTCCGAGGCTGGCTCGAAGCCACCACCCCAGGCGCGTGCATCGAGCTCGCTGCGCGCCGACGTCGTGTACCAGTCGGGATAGCGGCGCTTGAACCAGAAGTTCCAGCCGAGCGCCGTGCGGGGCTTCCCGGTCGTGAGGTCGAGGTCCTCGTTCTCGTCCGGCGCGGTCTGGTCGCTCGACGCAGCGCACCCGGCTTGCGCCAGAGCGAGCGAAAGTCCCATCACCGCGAGAGCCCGAGCCCAGGTCGATTGCGTCATGGGAGGAGTATGTGGGGAAGACTGCGCCCCCGCTTGACCGAGGCGGACACATCGTTTGACGCCGACGACTTCGGGCGATGCGTCACGGGCGCGAGCGCCTTGCGTCATGGGCTCGTCACGACGTGGTTGGTTGCTCTCGGCCTCGCCTCGTGGGACAACTTGTCCCAAGATGCGCATCGCAATCCTGTCGACGGGTGTTGGTCTGGTCTCGGTGTTCGCGCTGCTCGCAGCCTGCGGATCCGACGCGGTGGTAAGCGACCTGCCGGGCGCCGACGCCGCCGTCGACACCGGGAAGATTCCCGATCCGCCCAAGGATGGCAGCGTGACTCCCACACCCGACGCCGGCAAGCCTGCCGCGTTCCCCATCAAGCACGTGGTGGTGGTGGTGAAGGAGAACCACACCTTCGACAACTACTTCGGCTCGTTCCCGGGCGCCGAGGGCACCAAAGACTGCGTCCTCAACGGCGTGAAGACGCCCATGGGCCGCGCCCCCGATCGCACCACCCAGGACCTCTGCCATTCCCACGACTGCGCACTGGCCGATCTCCACGGCGGCGCCAACGACGGCTGGAGCGAGTCGCTCGCCTGCACGCAGTACCAGGAATCCGACATTCCCAATTACTGGCAGTATGCACGCAAATTCACGCTGGCCGACCACTTCTTCACCAACGAGCTCGGTCCGAGCTTTCCCGGGCACAGCTTCGTGCTGGCGGCGCAGGCCGGCTGGGCCACTGGCAACCCCAACACCACGCTGCTCAAGCCCTACTGGGGTTGCGATCAGCCTGCCTCGACGCGCATTCCCGTCGAGGACCAGAAGACTTGCACCGAGCAATCGGTGTTCCCCTGCTTCAAGATTCCCTCGATTCCCGACGTGCTCCCGGCCGGCACCAGCTGGAAGTTCTACGGCTCGAACTTCTACCTGTTGCCCGAGGTGTGGTCGATGTTCGACGCCATCGACAGCGTGCGCAACGGCCCCGGCTGGAAGAACGTGGTCTCGTCCGACGAGTGGGACAAGGACATCGACGCCGGCACGCTGCCCGACGTCACCTGGCTGGTGAACCAAGATCTCGCCGACGAGCACCCCAACATCGGGGCCATCTGCCAGGGCGAGAACTGGACCGTGAAGAAGCTCAACAAGCTCATGGGCAGCAAATACTGGAAGGACACGGCGATCCTCTTCACCATGGACGACTTCGGCGGCTGGTACGACCACGTGGTGCCCCCGCGCAAGTACGGCTGCGACGCGCAGAAGCCCTACGGCCTGGGCTTCCGCGTGCCGCTCATCGTCATCTCGCCCTACGCCAAGCCGGGCTTCGTCTTCAAAGAGGTCTCGGAGCAAGCCAGCATTCCGCGCTTCATCGAGGAGATCTTCCACGCCCCGAAGCTGCTCCACGATCTCGACCCGGCGGCCCAGGACGCCGCTGCCAACACGCTGCTGAACGCCTTCGACTTCGAGCAGAAGCCGCTCGATCCGCTGGTGCTTCCGGAGCGCACCTGTCCCAACCTGTAGGCCGGGCTACTTGCTGCAGTTCTGCTTGCTGCGGTCGGCGTGGTACTCCACGCACGCCATGCAGGTGTCTTGGCTCTCGACCTTGCCGCCCTGGCACTTGTACGAAGTCGCTTTGCGGGCGAAGACATCGGGCGCGCAGTAAAAGCCGTTGGTCTTCCCCTCGCACGAGACGGCTCCGTCGCAGCTGACGTTGTAGCGCTTCTTCGCGTCCTCGACGGTCACCACCTTGACCGCCGCCCAGGCGCAGGCGATGGGCTGGAAGGGAATGCCCTTGGCTTTGGCCCGCTCCACCTGGCATTGCGCGAGTGCCTTGTAGGTGGCTCCCGCCTGGTAGCATTTCTTCACCGTCTCGAAGTACAGGTCCTCGGCCTGCTTGGTGGAGATGGGGTCGGTGATGGCGATCTTCAGCTTGGCGTTCTCGCCGCCGAACGCCGCCAGGTAGAAGGCGTGGCTGACGATGGTCGAGGGAATGTGCGGGTCCTTGGACTTCATCGCGCCGTCGTCGACGTCGACCGGGCACGGGCCGCCGAAGGTCTTGTCGCAAAGGGCGGGGTCCTTGAGGTTTCGCACGCCGCCGGTGATGGCCGCCTCGCCCACCGTCGAAGGGTCGCCGGCGCCGAGGCTCATCTCGAAGAGCGTCCCGAACACGTCGGCCAGGCCCTCCTCGATGCTCTGTCCTTCGAAGGCGCCCTGCGTCTTCTTTCCAAGCTGGCTCACCTGGATGAGATGCCCGAGCTCGTGCCCGACCACGTCCGGAGCCGTGGCGAGGGTCTTGTACGACTTGGCGGTAACGCCGTCGGTGAAGAGCATGACCGGGCGACCGCCGTCGATGAAGCCGCCGGCGGCGTTGTAGTTGTCGCCGCTGTCGTGCACGAGAATGTCGATGCGTCCGCCGGCGTTGTCGTAGCTATTTTGCCGAAACCGCGCGGAGTAGTACTTCATCGCGGCGATGGCGTACCCGTAGGCGTCGACCGCTTGCCCGCGGCGCGCGTCGCTCACGCCCAGCAGCCACTCGTCGGCCTTGGGGCTGGTGATGGCCGGTCCGGTGATGCTCCCGCCGCTCACGTCGATGACCTTCAGGTTGCCCGGATAGGCGCGGTCCGGCGATTCCAGCGAGAACGTCACCGGCGCCGGGGCGGTGCCGCTCTGGGTGACGGCGAAGCGATGGGTGAAGCCCGAAGCGCCCACCCCCGACCCCTCGGCCGCGACGAGATCGTTGCGAATGGCGAGCACGGTGCCATCGGTCGCGTCGACGAAGTACACCGCCGCGGATGCCGTCCCCTGGCGCACGCGAACGGCATAGGCGAGACGCGCGGACTTCGGAGCGGCCGCCGGATGCGGGAGGTACGTCAGCACCGCGGAGCCGTCGGCGACCGAGCCCGAGGCAGCAGCAGCAGCCGCGCGGGCATCGGCTTCGGTTCGCGCAGCGGTGGCGGCGGTAGCCGGGCGGAAGCCGTGCCCTTGCACGGAAGTGAGCGTCCCGTCGGCGCCGAAGTGGGCCGCCATGGTGGTGGTCTCCACCAGCACCTTGTCGATGCGCTGCTCGAGCACCGACACCTTGGTGCCATCCTCGGCGTCCGTCTCTTCGCGGAGCGCCGTGAGCTCGCCGGCAGCCGCCCCGAACACCGCGGGAAAGCGCGCCAGGAACACCGCGGCCGAGGTGTCGAGTCGCAGCGCGCCGAGCGGCTTCGCGAAGGAGGCGAGGCCGCTGGCCGGGTCGATGTCGACGGCCCAGGGCACGCCGGTCGCTTGCTGCAGCGCGGCCTCGAGCGCGTTGGGTTGCGCAACCGGAGGCGTCGTGGAGGGGTCGCCGCTCGGCACGAACGGTACCGGATCGTCCGACCCTCCGCTGCAGGCCGCGAGAATCACCGAGCCGACCACCACACCTACGCTGAGCGTTCGTCGCATGGCCGGTCTTGGAGCAAGGAGCGTTCCAGCGGAAAATTCCGCCGAACGTGCGGCTATCGAGCGCGGCGCCGGCAAACCTTTGCTGGACCGTGCAAGGTGTCCCCGGCAAGTCGCGGCAGGACGATCCACCCGTTCTGCGGGCGCCACGTGCGATCCAGGGAGCGCACGATCACTTGCTGCAGTTCTGCTTGCTCCGGTCGTTGTGGTACTCGACGCACGAGAGGCAGGTGTCTTGGCTCTCGACCTTGCCGCCCTGGCACTTGTACGAGGTGGCCCTGCGAGCGATGACGTCTGGCGCGCAATAGAAGCCGTTGGTCTTCCCCTCGCAAGACACGGCCCCGTCGCAGGAGACGTTGTAGCGCTTCTTCGCGTCGTCGGCCGTCACCACGTGGGCCGCAGCCCAGGCGCAGACCACCGGCTGGAAGGGGATCTTGGCGGCCTTCGCCTCTTCGATCTGGCACTGCGCGAGCTCTTTGAAGCTCATGCCCATGCGCAGGCACTTCTTCACCGTGGAGAAGTAGAGCGTCTCGGCTTGCGCGAAGGAGATGGGGTCGGTGATGGCGATCTTGTCGGCCACGTGCTCACCACCGTACGTGTAGAGGTACGCCACGTGCCCGACGACGACGCCCGGGATGTGCGGATCGTCGCTCTTGAAAGCCGCATCGTCGACGTTCGAAGGGCAAGGACCTCCGGAGTCCTTGTCGCAGAGCGACGGGTCCTTGAGGTTGCGCACGCCGCCGGCCACGGCCGCCTCGCCGACGGTGGCCGGGTCGCCGGTTCCGAGGCTCGCTTCGTAGAGCGAGCCGAACACGTCGGCGAGCCCCTCGTCGATGGCCGCGCCCGCGTCGGCAGGGTCGAGGTTCTTGCCCAGCGCGAACCAGTGAACGACGTGACCGAGCTCGTGCGCGACCGCATCGGGCGCGGTGGCTGGCGTCTTTCGCGCGCCGAACCCGTCGGTGAAAGTGAGAATCGCCCGCCCGCGCGAGGTGAATCCAGCTTTGGCGTTCCATTGCTTGCCTTCGGGGCCCGCCGATTGATGGACCACCACGTCGACGCCCCCGCCGGCGTTGTCGTACGACTTCTGGCCGAAGCGCGACGACCAGTAGCTCATGCCGCCGATGGTGTACGCGTACGCGTCCACCGCCGCTCCCTTGCGGTCCGGGGCCGCGTCGGGAAACCACGCATTCGCATCGGTGCTGCCGAGCACCGTCTGGTCGGCGGCGTCGAGCACGCGAATCTTTCCCGGATGTGCCCCGGCAGGCGATTGCATCTGGTAGGTCACCGGAGACGGCGCCGTACCCACCTGGGTCACCGCGAACTTGTGCGTCAGGCCCGAAGCGCCAATCCCGCTTCCGTCGACGGTGCGACCGGCCGCCTGCACCAGGAGCACCGCGAGCGTGGTCGCATCGAGGAAGTAGATGCCGCCGGTCGCGCTCTCGCCAGTGACGTCGACCCGGAACGCGAGCCGTGCCTCCTTGGGCATGCGAGACGGGAACGGGAGCAGCACGAGCTCCGCCGGCGCGGCGTCGGCGGGCGTCGCCTTGGCCGCAGCCACTGCAGCGGCCTGCGCTTCCGACGTCGTACGGGTGGTAGCGACAGGACCGACCGGGCGATACCCGTGGCCCCCCACGAACGTCACCGACCCGTCTGCGGCGAGGTGGACGACGACGGATGCTCCGAAGACTGGGTTGCCGCCCACCTGCTGGTGCAGCTCGACGACCTTGCGACCATCGGTGTCTTGGCCCTCGCTCGGCGCGCCGAGCTCGTCGCTGCGCACCCCGAACACCTGCGGATACTTCGCGATGAACGCACCGACCTCGGCGCCGGAGCCGCCGACCGTCAGACGCTTCAAGGGCTTGGCGAAGAGTGCGAAGCCGGTGACAACGTCGACGTCGACTGCCCACGGGACGCCGGTGGCCTGCTGGAGCGCCGACTCCAGCGCGTTGGGCTGCGCAGAAGGCGGCTGCGTCGTCGGATCACCGTTCGGCGTGAAGGGCGACGGATCGTCCGCACCACCGCCGCACGCGCCCAGCACCACCGCCCCGACCACCGCGCCCACGCTGAAAGCTCTTCGCATGTCCCGACGGATAGCAAGGCGCATTCCACCGAGAACCTCCGATGAACGTGCGACATCGCCGTCCTCGACCGGCAATGCTTTGCTGGACCGTGCAAGGTGCATCCTGCAACTAACTGCATGACGATCTGCGCCACCTGTCGTCCGCGGCGATGTTCTGCTTCGCCATCAACGGCGCATGATATCGAGGATGGTGCGCACGCCGAGGATCGCGCCAGCGGTGAGCACGCCCGCCACGAGCCCACCGGCGACACCTGCGGAGACCAGATCGGCGCCGGTAAGATAGAGGCCCGGCACCGGGGTCTGCGCGCGGAGCGGCAGGCGATAGCGCGCGGGATCGTGATCGAGCCCGTAGAGCTCGCCGCGCGGGTGACTGGCGAAGTGGCGCGTGGTGAGCGGCGTGGAGAGCTCGGCGTGGTCCACCTTGCCGCGGAGCTGCGGCAAGCGGGCGAACAGCACCTCGAGCAGGCGCTCGGAGAAGCTCGCCTTCAGCGCCTCGTAGTCGGCGCCGCGCTTCATCCAGGTGGTGTCCTTCCACTTCTCGACCCAGTCCCAGGGGCACAGCGTGATGAGGTCGATGGTGGCGCGCCCGGGAAAGCGCTCCTGAAAGCTCGGATCCTTGGCGGAGGGAAAGCTCGCATACACCAGCGGGAGCGGCGCCGAAGGGTCGGCGAGGAAGCGCGCGATGTTCGCGTCGTGGTCGGCGTCCGGGTAGAGCCAGAGGTTGGTGCCGGTGAGCCCCAGCTCCGCGTCGGTGTGCCGGAAGCCCAGGTAGAGGCACATGTACCCGACCGATGGCGTCGCGGAGCGGAGGGCCTTCACCAGCGACGCAGGCCGCTCGGCCTCGGGGAGCAAGGCACCGAACGTGTTCGCGGCGCCGGCGTCGCTGATCACCAGGTCGGCGCGGAAGGTGCGCCCATCGCGCATGCGGACGCCTGCCGCGCGTCCGCCTTCCACCAGCACCTCGGCGACCTCGGCAGAGTGCGAGAGCTCGCCACCGGCCGCTTCGACGATGGGCGCGAAGGCCCGGGCAATGGCGCCGGCGCCGCCGATTGGATACCAGGCGCCACCCAGGTAGTGCGACGCGACCGCGGCGTGGATGGCGAAGCTGGATCGCGAGGGCGGCAAGCCGTAGTCCCCGAACTGCCCGGTGAGCACGGCGATGAGCTCTTCGTTCCGGGTGAGCTCGCGAAGGACCTCGCGGGTCGTGCGCGTGGCGTACCGCATGTACCCGCGGCGGAGGAGCGGCCCCGCCAAGCGCGATACGGCGCGAGGTAGCGCGCGGTCGACGAAGTACCGGGCTCCCGCCCGCGAGACCTGCTTCACCAGCGTCACGTAGCGCCCGATGGCCTCGGTCTCGCCCGGGAAGTACTCGATCATCTTCGAGGCGAAGCGTCGGGCGCCCGTGACGTAGTCGTAGCTGCGATCACCGAGAACGATGCGGTCGTACACGTCCGGGAGCGGCGCCCACCGGAGCGTACCGTCGGTCAGACGATCGAAGATGCCGCGCACCGCCCCCCGAGGTCCGAGCTCACCCAGGTAGTGAACGCCGACGTCCCATTCGTATCCGCGCCGCGAGAACGCGTGGGTGTAGCCACCGATGCGGTAGTGGCGCTCCAGCACCAGCACCCGCTTCTTTCCGTACTTCGCCAGGGCGGCGGCGCAGGCGAGACCGCCGATTCCCGATCCGACCACGATGGCGTCGAAGGCGCCGTCGGGCGTGCGTTGCTTGTACGAGGTGCCGACGTGCATCGCGCCGATCGTTTCACGCAATGGTCGCTGAAGAAAAGAGAAACCCCCGCGTCCGACGTATCGGAGCGGGGGTTCGCTGGCAGAAGCTCGATTACTCGAGGATCTTTGTGACGATGCCGGCTCGAAGAAGCACGGGTCATCCCGAGTCTTCACGCGCGGAGCGCGCCAGTGGCTCGAAGAAACAAAGGGG
>JABFRG010000014.1 GCA_013141295.1 Polyangiaceae bacterium | reverse complement strand
GACCCGGGTCGCTTGTGGGAGGCGGTGGACCAGGTGAAGGCGACGGCGCTCTACACGTCGCCCACCGCGCTTCGCGCGCTCATGCGCGAAGGCAACGCGTGGGTCGAGAAGAGCTCGCGGGCGAGCCTGCGCACGCTCGCGGTGGCCGGCGAGCCCATCAATCCCGAGGTGTGGTGGTGGTTCCACGACGTCGTGGGCGAGGGCCGCTGCGCGGTCCTCGACACCTGGTGGCAGACCGAGACCGGCGGCATTCTCATCTCTCCCCTGCCCGGCGCGACCCCCTGCAAGCCCGGCTCGGCCACGCTGCCGTTCTTCGGCATCGACCCGGTGCTCGTCGACGAGGACGGGCGGCTCCTCGCCGAGCGGGGCACGGAGACGCAGGGCAACCTGTGCATCGCCCGACCGTGGCCGGGCCAGGCGCGCACCATCCACAGCGATCATCGGCGATTTCGCGAGACGTACTTTTCCCGCTTTCCGTCGCTGTACTTCACCGGCGACGGCTGCCGTCGCGACGCCGACGGGTACCACTGGATCACCGGACGCGTGGACGACGTCCTCAACGTCTCCGGCCATCGCATCGGCACCGCCGAGCTGGAGAACGCCCTCACCGCCCACGACGCGGTGGCGGAGGCCGGCGTGGTGGGAATCCCCCACGACGTGAAGGGCGAAGGGATCTGCGCCTACGTCATCCTCAAGCCCGGCGCCGAGGCCGACTACGCCGACGAGGAGCAGCTCAAGGGCGCGCTCAAGGAGCAAGTCCGCCACATCATCGGGCCGGTGGCGTCGCCGGACGAGATCCGCGTGGTGCCGGTGCTCCCGAAGACCCGCTCCGGCAAGGTCATGCGGCGGGTGCTGCGGAAGATCGCCGCCGGGCAGACCAGCGACTTCGGCGATCTCTCCACCCTCGCCGACCCGGCTGCGGTGGACATCCTCGTCAACCTGCCCGCCGAGAGCACCCTCACCTACGGCTGAACGGCCACCGATTCCCCTCCACGAAAGGACCCTCTCATGGAACCCGCCCTCGCTCGAGTGGCCGGGAAACGGTGGCGCATTGCCCTCGTTCTCACCGGCGTCATGGTGGCCACGTACTTCAGCTTCATCCTGCTGGTCGCCTACGACAAGGCGGCGCTGGGAGCGCTGCTGGTGCCCGGCCTCTCGGTGGGCATGGCTCTCGGCGTCGGGGTCATCCTCGTCGCGTGGATCGTCACCTCGGTGTACGTCCACTGGGCCAACACTAGCTACGACGCGGAGCTCGCCCAGGTGAAGCGCGAGCTGGAGCCGGAGGAAGCCGCGCCCGGCCCGCTCGCTGTCGCCGATCCTGCGCCGACCGCCGCGCCGAGCGAGGTGACGTCGTGAGCGCCGGCCCCAGCCCCACCGCGCTGGCCTTCTTCTTCGTATTCATCGGACTCACGCTGGGCATCACCTGGTGGGCCGCGCGAAAGACCAAGACCACGAGCGAGTTCTTCACCGCCGGCGGCAACGTCACGGGCCTGCAAAACGGCCTCGCGCTCGCCGGCGACTACATGAGCGCCGCGAGCTTTCTCGGCATCGCGGGCCTGGTGGCCACCTCGGGCTTCGACGGGCTCATCTACTCGGTCGGCTGGCTCGTGGGCTGGCCGGTGGTGACCTTCCTCATCGCCGAGCCGCTGCGCAACCTCGGCCGCTTCACCTTCGCCGACGTCATCGCCGCGCGGCTCCGCGCTGTGCCGGTTCGCTCCGCCGCGGCTGCCGGCACCCTCACGGTGGTGTGCTTCTACCTCATCGCGCAGATGGTGGGCGCCGGCAAGCTCATCACCATGCTGTTCGGGCTCTCCTACCGGAGCTCGGTGCTGCTGGTGGGCGTGGTGATGCTCGTCTACGTGCTCTTCGGCGGCATGATCGCCACCACCTGGGTGCAGATCGTCAAGGCAGTGCTCCTCCTGGGCGGCGCCACGCTCCTGGCCATCCTCGGGCTCTCGCACTTCCACTACTCGCCGCTCGAGCTTTTTCGCACCGCCAGCGAGCAATACGGCCCGGCCACGCTGGCCCCCGGCAAGCTCGTCTCGAACCCGCTCGATGCGGTTTCCCTGGGGCTCGCGCTCATGTTCGGCACCGCCGGGCTCCCGCACGTGCTCATGCGCTTCTACACGGTGAAAGACGCGCGCACCGCCCGGCACAGCGTGGTCTACGCCACCGGCTTCATCGGGTTCTTCTACCTGGTGACGTTCATCCTGGGGTTCGCCGCCAGCGTCATCGTGGGTCGCGGCGCCATCACCGCCGTCGACAAGGGCGGCAACATGGCCGCGCCGCTCCTGGCCTTCGCGGTGGGCGGCGAACCGTTCCTGGGGTTCATCTCGGCGGTGGCGTTCGCGACCATCCTCGCGGTGGTGGCGGGGCTCACGCTCTCCGGCGCCGCGGCCCTCTCCCACGATCTCTACGCCGGCGTGTTCCACAAGGAGGCAAACGAGTTCGAGAAGATGCGCGTGGCACGCATGGCCACCGTGGTGCTGGGCGTCTCGGCGGTGCTCCTCGGGCTCGTCTTCGAAGGGCAGAACGTGGCCTTCATGGTGGGCCTGGCGTTCGCGGTAGCGGCGTCGTCGAACCTTCCGGTGCTCCTGCTCTCGATGCTGTGGCGGCGCTTCTCCACCGGCGGGGCCGTGGCCTCGGTGGTCACCGGTCTCGTGGCCAGCGTGGGGCTCATCGCGCTCTCGCCCACGGTGATGGTCGACATCCTCAAGATGGACCACGCGCTCTTCCCCCTGAAGAACCCGGCGCTCGTGTCGATTCCGCTGGGCTTCCTGGGCGGCGTGGTGGGCTCGCTGCTCTCGCCGGAGGACGGCGCGGCGGCGAAGTTCTCGGCCGTGAAACGGCGCATGGCCCTGGGCCCGCTGGCGGTGCTTCTGGTGATCCTCCTCACTTCGCGCACGAGCCACGCGCAGGAAGGGCCGAGCGACGCCGATGCCGGAGCGCCCGCCGCCGCTGTGAGCCCGACGCCCGACGCCGGCGCGACGGAGCCGGTGACGCCCGCCACCGAGCGACCCACTCCGCTGGCCCCGCCACCGGAACCGAAACCGAAGGAGCCGGTGATCCCCGGCGGCGTCACGCTACCCGGCGGCATCGAGCTGAAGTGGTACGGCATCGTGAAGCCGACGATCATCGCCAGCACCGGCGTGGAGTCCTTCGGCTTCCCCACCACCGTGGCCACCACCGCGGCCATCAACCCGGTTTTCGTGAGCGCGGCAGCCACCGGTCCCGATGCGGCATCGTGGTCCTTTCAGGTGGCCCAGACCCGCTTCGGTCTCGCCGCCGGCCTTCGCAACGTGGGCGCCAAGATCGAGCTCGACTTCGTCCAGTACCAGCTCGCCTCGCCGGTGCAGGCGGCGTTCCCGCGCCTCCGCCAAGCGTATGCATTCTACAAGCCCATCGACGGGCACCAGATCCTGATAGGCCAGTTCTGGGACGTTTTCTCGCCTCTCAACAGTCACACCTTCGATCTGGTGGGTGGGCTGTTCCAGGCGGGAAACTCCGGGTTCATGCGCGATCAGCTGGCCTACCAGGCCTCGTTCGGGGAGCTCGAGCTCGTGGGAGCCGCAGGCCTGCCGGCGCAGAACGCGGGCGGCGCGCAGACCAACCTCGAGTACGGGCTGTTCCCCACCTTCGCGCTCCGCGCGGCCTATCGGAAAGAGAAGTCGGCATTCGCCGGCGTCTCGGCCATCGCCACCCGCACCCGCATGTCGAAGGACGTGGACCGCTTCTCCGGCGCGTTGAACGCCTTCGGCGACGTCACCCTCGGCCCCTTGAACCTCCGCGCCGAGGCCATGTTCGGCCAGAACGGCAACAACCTGGGGCTCCTCACCCTGGCCCAGGGCAGCGCCGATGCCAGCGTGAGCGAGGTCGGCGGCTGGCTCTCCGCGAAGTACGGCATCACCAAGGCCCACGCGGTGCACGTGGCGGGCGGCGCCGCAGCGGTGCTCAATCCCGGCGACATGAAGCTCGGCTACACCCCAGCGGTGGTCGACCCGGCCAACGGGACCGTCACCACACCCGCCGCGCGCGTCTCCGCCAATGGTCCGGGCATCGAGCAGAACGTGGCGCTCCGCGGGGGCTACGCCTTCTCGCCCATCGAGGGTCTCGCCTTCGTGGTGGAGCCGTTCCTCTTCCTCACCCGGCACAAACTGGCGGCGGCGGACCAGAAGCTCGGCGTC
>JABFRG010001024.1 GCA_013141295.1 Polyangiaceae bacterium | reverse complement strand
GGCCAGCTCTGCGGTAAGGGCCCGCGCACCGTTTGCGGCTCGAAGCGGTTCTTGCGCGCAGCGCTTCTGGCCACTCGCAAGAATTGAAAGCGACGACGGCGAGCACGGGCCTTGCTTCCTGCGGGCGATCCGCCCCTGGAGGCCCTCATGAGCATCGACTACGCCAGCAAGATTCCCAACAACGTCGACCTGGGCTCGAACAAGACCCTGCAGCGTGCGCTCGAGCACTGGCAGCCGAGGTATCTCGATTGGTGGCGCGAGATGGGGCCCGAGGGAAGCCTGGCTCACGAGGTGTACTTGCGTACCGCCATCAGCGTCGATCCCAAGGGCTGGGCGCACTTCGACTACGTCAAGATGCCGGACTACCGCTGGGGCATCTTCCTCACGCCGCCGGAAGAGGGCCGGACCCACGCGTTCGGCACGCACAAGGGGCAGCCGGTGTGGAACGAAGTGCCCGGCGAGTACCGCACGCACCTCCGCCGCGTCATCGTCACCCAGGGCGATACCGAGCCGGCGAGCGTGGAGCAGCAGCGTCAGCTGGGCGCCATTTGCCCGTCGCTCTACGACCTTCGCAACCTCTACCAGGTGAACGTGGAAGAGGGCCGCCACCTGTGGGCCATGGTGTACCTGCTCCACGCCTACTTCGGACGCGACGGACGCGAGGAGGCCGACGAGATGCTGCAACGGCGCTCCGGCGACGCCGACAAGCCGCGGATTCTCGGCGCCTTCAACGAGAAGACCCCGGACTGGCTCTCGTTCTTCATGTTCACGTTCCTCACCGATCGCGACGGAAAGTACCAACTGGCGGCGCTGGCCGAGAGCGGCTTCGACCCGCTGGCGCGCTCCACCCGCTTCATGCTCACCGAGGAGGCGCACCATCTCTTCGTGGGCGAGAGCGGCATCGGGCGCATTCTCCAGCGCACCGCCGAGGTGATGAAGGAGCTGCGCACCGACGATCCCGCAGCACTGCGGGCCGCGGGCGTCATCGATCTGCCCACCATCCAGCGGTATCTGAACTTCCACTTCAGCGTCACCCTCGACCTCTACGGTTCGGAGGTCTCCTCCAACGCCTCCATCTTCTACACCTCGGGCCTCAAGGGGCGCTTCGACGAGACCAAGATCGCCGACGACCACGTCCTCACCGGGAGCCACTACGATCTCTCGGTGGTCGAAGGTGGCAAGCTGGTCACGCAATCGGAGAACGCACTGCTCACCCTGAACGAGCGCCTTCGCGACGACTACATCGTCGACTGCCAGGCCGGCGTCGACCGCTGGAACCGGATCCTCGAGAAGGGCGGCGCGGCCCAGCGTCTGCAGCTACCGCACAAGGGGTTCCACCGGAAGATCGGCAGCTTCGCCAAGACCTTCGTGAGCCCGGAAGGCGAGGTCCTGACCGAGAAGACCTGGAACGAGCGGGCTTCCGCCTGGCTCCCCAGCGACGCCGATCATGCGTTCGTGCAATCGCTCATGGGCCGCGTGGCCGAGCCGGGCAAGTACGCGCACTGGATCGCTCCCCCCTCCCGCGGCATCGACCAGAAGCCGGAGAGCTTCGAGTACGTTCGCTTCGCCTGACCGGCACGCATATGGCAACCACGCTCCTCCGACAGCACCTCATCGACCCCGAAGTCTGCATTCGCTGCAATACCTGCGAAGAGGCCTGCAAGCCGAAGGCAATTACCCACGACCGACGAAACTACGTCGTGGACTTCGCCAAATGCAACGGATGTGGCGATTGCCTCCCCCCGTGCCCCACCGGCGCCATCGACACCTGGCGCGAGGTCGGTGAAGCCTACTCGGTCGAGGCCCAGCTCGCCTGGGACGCAGTTCCCGCGAACGCTTCTCCCGCTGCCACCAGGATCCAAGAGGCCGGCATACCGGACGACGTCGCACGGCTCGAAGAAGAGGCCAGTCGCAGCCAGGGCGGGCGCGCGCCCCCTCCCTGGTCCGCCGCACACCCGTACGTGGGCCTCTACGCGCGAGAGCGACCGGCCGTGGCGACGGTAGTGGGCAATCACCGACTCACCGTCGAGGGGTCGGAGACCGATATTCGCCATATCGTCCTCGACCTGGGAAAGTGCGCATTCCCGGTCCTGGAGGGCCAGAGCGTGGGGGTGCTGGTACCGGGCGTCGACGCGCTCGGACGCCCGCACCACGTGCGCCTCTACTCGGTGGCCAGCCCGCGCAACGGCGAGCGGCCGAACCACAACAACCTCGCGCTGACGGTGAAGCGCGTGACCGAGGACCTGCAGGGCAATCCCGTGAAGGGCGTGGCCTCGAACTACCTCTGCGACGCGAAGCGCGGCGACCGCATCGAGCTCACCGGACCCTATGGCGACAGCTTCCTCATGCCGAACCATCCGGGCGCCAAGCTCCTCATGGTGTGCACCGGGACCGGTTCGGCCCCCATGCGCGCCATGACCGAACGCCGCCGAAGACGCATGGGGCTCCACGAGGGCGGGGGCATCCTGCTCTTCTTCGGGGCACGCCGGCCGGACGAGCTGCCGTACTTCGGTCCCCTCTCTCGCCTCCCGGCCGACCTCATCGACGTGGAGCTGGCCTTCTCGCGCTCTCCGGACACCCCCAAGGAGTACGTGCAGGATCGCCTGCGCGCCCGCGGTGAGGACGTCGCCGCGTGGCTGGCCGAGGACGACACCTACGTGTACATCTGCGGCCACAAGCGCATGGAAGCCGGGGTGCTCGAGGCCATGGCCGACGTGTGTGCTGCCAGGGGCTTCGACTGGTCCGTGCGACGGGAAGAGATGCGCCGCGCCGGGCGCCTCCATATCGAGACCTACTGACCGAGCTCCTCGCTCGCCTGGTCGCCGAGGACCGCCGCGAGTGTGGCGACCACCGACGCGACGGAGAACGGCTTCTGGATCATCGGGACGTCGGAGGTCCCGGTGCGCGTCGCCTCCTCCTGACAGAAGAGCGGGTCCCCGGTGATGAACGCCGCGCGCAGGTCCGGGTATACCGCACGCAGCTCGCGCACCAGCGCCGGCCCGGACATCCCCGGCATCGACGCGTCGGAGAGGAGCAGATCGGGGCGAGCTGCGCGCGCCGCCGTCAACGCTTCCTCCGCCGACCTCGCCTCCGTAACCCGATAGCCGCGACGCACCAAGATCGCCCCCAGCACCCGAAGGTTCACCGGCTCGTCGTCCACCACCAGCACCCGCATGCCGCGCATCTCGACACCGGAGCTTCGCGCCGGCCGCACGCTCGTTGGCCCGAGCCTGGGCAGGAGCACCGTGAAGGTGGTGCCCTCTCCGACCTTGCTCTGCACGCGAATCGCGCCACCGCACTCGCGGACCACGCGGCGTACGATGGCGAGCCCCAGGCCAGTGCCCCGCCCCGCGGCCTTGGTGGTGAACAAGGGCTCGAAGATCCGTGCGAGCACCTCGGGGGGGATGCCGCATCCGGTATCGCCCACCTCGAAGGAGACGTAGCTGCCGGCGGGCACATCCTCCGCAGCCGCGTCCATCTCGACCGACCGCACCACGACGGAGATGGTGCCGCCCCCGGGCATCGCGTCGCGGGCGTTCACCACCACGTTCATCAGGATCTGCTCGAGGTGCACCGTGTCGGCCAGCACCGCGCCCACGTCTTCGGCCACACGCAGGTCGAGGCGGTAGGCGGCTCCGATCAGCCGCTCGAGCAGCGTTCGAAACGCCTCGCACGCCTGGGCCACGTCGACCGGCCGACGACGCGGCGCATCGTGGCGCGCGAACGCGAGGAGCTGGCGGGTGAGGAGGCCGGCGCGCTCGGCCGCCAGCGTGACCTCCTTCAGGTCTTCCCGCATGCCCGGCGGACACGCGGGGTCGGTGCCCATGAGCTCGCTCTGTGACCCCACCACGGTGAGCAGGTTGTTGAAGTCGTGGGCGATGGAAGCCGCGAACTGCCCCAGGAGCTCGAGCCGCTGCGATTGCCGGAGCTGCTCCTCGCTGTCGCGAAGCGCCACTTCCGCGGCCGCACGCGCGGTCATGTCGCGCACCACGGCGAGCGCGTAGGTTTCGTCGCCCAAGACCAGCTGCCCCAGGCGGATGTCCACCGGAACCGGGGTACCGTCTCTGCGAATCGCATGCAGGGCCGCACGCTCGCCCATGGCCCGTGGCGTGGGTCGTTCGGCGTACGACCGCCGGTGTCGTGCGTGCTCGTCGCGGGCGTCCGGGGGAACGAGGTCGTCCACGCC
>JABFRG010001149.1 GCA_013141295.1 Polyangiaceae bacterium | reverse complement strand
TCCCCACCCTTCGTGCGACCATCGAGCTCGCTCAGCTGCGCTTCCGCAGCGTGTGCGCGCACCTGCGCGTCGGCGAGGCGGTCCTCGGCGCTGGCGTGCGCCTTCTCCGCGGCGGCGAGCTGCTTCTCCACGTCCTTGCGCCGCTTGTCGGCCTCGGCCACCTTGGCGGCGCGCTCCTCGAGCTCGAGAAGGAGCGCCGGATCCGGGGCCTTGGCGCCCTCGACCAGGGCGCGCAGCTCCTTGCACTCGGCGTCGCGCTGGGCCGAAAGCTCGCGCAGGCGCTCCACCTCGAGCGAGAGCCGTTGGGCCGAGGTGGCGTACTCGCGGGCCCGGGCCTCGCTGGCCTCCAGGCGCTTGTCGCGCTGCGAGAGCTCGCTTTCGAGATCCTTCAAACGCGGCGACGACTCACGCTCGCGGGTTGCTTCCGCCAGCTTCCCCCGGGCGTCGTCCAGCGCCGACTCGAGGAACTGCGCGCGCAGGGATAGCTCCGCGGTCTTGGCCACCTCGGCGGCGGACACCGATGCGCTGGCGCTCGCCGCGTCCTCGGGCAGCTGCACGATCATGTAGGAGTCGATGGTCACCGCTTGCATGCTGGCGAAGACCACGTAGCCATCGGGTGCAGGGGCCTCGCCGGCGAGCTGCGTATCGACGCTGACGTCCGGCTCGTCGACCCCCAGCTCCACCACCGCCGCGCCGCGGAACGGCAGCATGGCGAGCATGCGCACCTGCTCGAACTGCAGCGAGAAGAGATCGTAGAGCTCCTCGTAGGTGGGGCCGGCGCTGTTTCGGGGCGAGAGCGCGAGCACCGCGCCATCGTCGGAGACCACCCGCCGAAGCCGGGGCAAGAAGCGATGGAGCGGCGCCACGTCGCCCACGTCGAGGACGATGGCGAGGTCGAAGGCGCCCGGGCGAACGTCGAAGTCGCCATCGCCCAGCGGTCGCACGGTGATGGCGGCGGGCCGGAGCGCGTCGTAGGCCTCGGTGACGTCGGGGTCGAAGGCGAGGACCAAGCGCGCGCCGAAGCGCACCAGCGTGTTGGCTGCTTCGCTCGCCCCACGGCCGAAGAGCGCGACCCGGCGTCCCGCAACTTGGGCTTCCGCGTACGCAAACAAGGGCAAACCGAGGCTCTGCATGGCGTTGATCTACACGCTTTTCGCCCGCCGACGAAGGCGGGATTTCGGCTTCGCCCGACGGTTCCCCGGTGGACGCCGAAGAAACGCCCATTTTTCCCGGCAATCCGAGCCTGATCTACGCCTGCGCGGGCTCGGCCCGGAGGAAACGCCAGAGAGGCCAGCTCTTCACGTAGACGTAGTTGCGGACGCGAGTGTTCACGAGGAGGGCGATGATGCAGGTGCTGAGGAGGCACCAGACCGCCGGGCGCTCGTTGAGATCGGGCGTGGTGAGACCCGCGAGGAAGGGCCCCACGAAGAGGTGATAGACCGACCAGCGCCAGGAGCCGTAGGCGATGGGCAACGCGAACGCCACCACCAGGTAGGCCCACCACCGGTGGTTGAAGCCGTTCAGGAGCACGTTCCACCCGATGTGCCACTGGCCGCGGTACGCGCACGTTTGGACGTGACTACAGAGCGGCGTGTCGAGCGCGCACCGCCCCAGCATGTCGTAGGCCGGAAGGAGCCTCACCAGACACATGACGGCGGCGATGGCGCACGCGCCGTACACCACCTTGCGAATGCGCTTCTTCACGTCGGGATCGATGAACTCCATCCCCAGCATGTTGATGAAGAACGGCTGAAACGAGATGTGAACGATGGCCAGGTACGTGAGCAGCAGGTTGTAGCGATTCCCGCACTGCCCGACCACCAGGTAGGTCACCGCCTGTAGCCCTTCCATGAGCACGAAGTATGCGGGCGGCAGGTAGATCTCCTTGGGCTCGCCCTTCTTCTTCAGGAAGTAGGCGCTCGAAAGACCCGTCACCGCGATGGCCGTACTGGCCCAGCCGTTCCAACACATGTCGCTCCTCGTTCCAGATTCCGGGGGAAAATGGAATGCCTTTTCGCCCATGCGCTCGGGAGAGCGCGGCGTCTCAAGCTGCGCGGCGGTCTTGACCCCGGAATGCGCCACCGGCGTTGCGGCGCTCGGCCAAGGCTTCGCCGAGGGTGGCGATGAGCTCGGCGGTGCCGGCCACGGTGCCGCGCGAGAAGCACATGGCGCGTTCGTCGCTGTCGCGGCCGGACATGGCGGAGATCTGCGGAAGCAGCGCCCGGAGGCGGCTCTCGCTCGGGCTTCCGTCACGAACGCGAACGCAGACCGCGAGCCCGGAAGCGGCGCTGGCTTCGATGCCGAGGAGGCCCGGCATCGCGCCCTTGGGCTTCACCAGGAGACGCACGTCGCGCTCGGAAGAATCGAGGCCTCGCGCCTCCGAAGCGACGTAAAGGCTGCCCACCGGCGCCACGCGCAGCTCGGCCCGCGCGCGGAGCATTCCGAAGAGGCGACGCAGGGCGGCGCGGGTGCGCGGGTGGTGCCCGGTGAAGAAGAGGGGCACCACGATGGATGCGTCGGCGAGCACCAGGAACGGCGTGTCGGGACCGAGCCGCGTGGAGACGAAGGCGAGGCCGGCAGAGGCGATGGCGAACCCAAACACCAAGAGCCCACCGCGCAGCGACGTGGCGTCGAACCACGAGCTGGGGGGCGCGCGGAACGCGTCTTCCGGCCGAAGCGCCAACCAGCGGCTCGAGCGGGCACGCGACTGCGGCGGTCGTTCCACCGCCAGGAGAATGGCGAGCGCCACCGCGGCCAGGCCCGGGCCCGGGTGCCCCTTGCCCTGCGCGACGAGACCGAGACCGAACGATGCCGCCACCAGCGCCGGTCGGGCGGCGGCAGGCAGACCGAGGAGCGGCCGCCCGGCGACCAGGGCGATCTTCTTCCGCATCGCCAGAAACAGCACCGCCGCGAGGCCGAGCGCGCCCAGCCCGAGGGCCAGCAGATCGAGCCGGTGCTCGGCCACCAGCGGCTTCGGCGCCACCTTGCGCTCCTCCGGCTTCACCAACGCGGGAAAGGCGTGCGGGTCGATGCGTGCATTCCACACCGAGCTCTCGGCCTTGGTGACGTGCGGGCGGACGATCTCGATCTCGTCGACGTTGGCGCCCCGGCGCACGGTGAAGAGCTGCGTGCCCGAGGCCTCTCCGGCGGGCTGCGGCTCGGCGCCGGCAGTGGGCACCACCAGCGTCAGCTTGCCGTTGTCGAAGCCTTCGAGCGCCGGCGGCGCCGTCCAGCCGAAGCGGAGCCAGGCGCCGTCCTTTGTGAGCAGCTTCTTGGTCTCGAGACGGTAGCGAAACCAGAACGTGTAGCTTCCACGCTTCAGGCCCTTGGGCTCGTCGACGTAGACGCGCAGCGTCTGGGTGCGCGCTGCGGCGCGGTCCTCGCCGCGCTTGGGCAAGGGCTCCACGTGCAGCGCGAAGGTACGGCCGTCGTCGGCCTTGGCGTTGCCCTCGGCCTCGAGCTGCGCCTCGGCATCGATGCCGGACACGTCGAAGTACTTGAGCGGCCCCATGACGACGCGGTAGCGAACCGCGTGCTCGAAGCGGGCGGAGCCCTCCTCGGTGAGCTCCGCGCGAACCTCTTCGCCGGTGTGGTGCCACTCCACCCAGGCGCGAGCCGGGGCGGCGAGGAAGATCAGGAAAGTCGCGAGGAGAGCCGCGAGGCCACGGGGCATGTCCTACATCTACTTACCGTGTCCCCAGAGGCCAAGTTTTTGGTCCGGGAGCGCGAGACGCGATCCGAGCCCGGCAAAGCCCCGCACGTCGCCGGCGAAGCCCCAGCGCAGCATCTCTTGCGGCGCCCGGAATCCCATCGAGAAGGTGTCGCTCCGGGAGGACCAGCTCACCTCGGCGCGCGGAGAGCCAGGCGTGGTGGACGCATTGAGGACGCTCGGGAGATCGCTCTCGCTCCGCAGCACCGAGTCGAGGCTATTGAGGGCGAAGGCCTGGAGCGAGATGGACGCGCCCCCCTGCCCCACGGCGACCGCGGTGGTGCCGCCCTTGTGCGCGAGCACGTCCTTGAGCCGCGCGACCAGGAGCTTGGTGTCGGCTCCGTACGCGACCCAGGACGTCCCCCCGTCCTCCACCACGATGAAGTGCACGGTGCGGCGCGGCGGCGGCGGTACCTTGGCGGCCGGGGGCGGCGGGACCGGACGACCGCCACGGGGTTTGGGCGAGGGAGGAGGCGGCGGCG
>JABFRG010000165.1 GCA_013141295.1 Polyangiaceae bacterium | reverse complement strand
TTGGTGGCCTCCGGGTCCATGGCGAGAATGCCGGACGCAGGGGCGGGGATGCTCACGTTGGCGGCGTCGAGATCCGGCAGCGCCGCCATGAGCCGCTCGGCGATGGCGTCGAAGCCGTCGGCGCGCTTGTCGAGGTCCGGCTGCAGGCAGTCGCGCACGATGGCGCGGAGCGACTCCGGAACGTGCGGCGCGCACTCGTCGACGCTGCGCGGCTGGCCGGTGGCGATCTTCACGATGAGCGCGTTGAAGTTCGGCGCCTCGTAGGGGCGAAATCCGCAGAGGGCTTCGAAGAGGATGGCGCCGAAGGAGAAGACGTCGGACCGGCCGTCCACGCGGGTTTCGCCCCGGGCTTGCTCGGGGCTCATGTACAGCGGCGAGCCGAGGACCGTGCCCTGGATGGTGAGCGCGTGGAGGCGCCCCGCCTCTTCTTCGATGAACTTGCTGACGCCGAAGTCCAGGACCTTCGGCACTGCGCGGCCGTCGCGTTCCTTGTGCAGGAAGATGTTCGAGGGCTTCAGATCGCGATGGACGACGCCGTTGCGGTGGGCGGCGGCGAGGGCGCGCGCGACCTCCACCATCACGAAAGTGAGCTCGGTGAGGGTCATGGGCGGGTTCTGCCGCCGGAGCGCCGTCTCCAGCGGAACGCCGGTGAGGAGCTCCATCACCAGGAAGAGCGAGCCTTCTTCCGTTTGCCCGACGTCGATGACCTCGATGATGTTCGGGTGGTCGATGCGCGCCGAGACCTTGGCCTCTTGAAGGAAGCGGTCCACCGCCTCTTTGGTCTTGGCGACCCCGGGCAGCATGAACTTGATGGCGAACTGCCGCTCGGTGAACGTGTTGGTCGCAGACCAAACGGTAGCCATCCCACCGGTTCCTAGGAGCCGATTCAGGCGATACTTCCCTGAGATGACCTGACCCGTTTCCAACTTCTCGGCCCTCAACAACCTCGACCAGCTCTCAGGAGATGGTCATGCCTCCGTCGACCACCAAGGTGTGCCCGGTCATGAAGCTGGAAGCTTCTGCGCCAAGGTACACCGCTGCGCCAGCGATTTCGTCCGGACTTGCGTAACGACGCTGCGGCGTGCGCTTGATGACCTCGTCCACCAACACGTCGTTCTTGAGCACGGCGCTCGCGAACCGGGTATCGACGAAGCCGGGCGCGATGGCGTTCACGCGGATCTTGCTCTCCGCCAGCTCCACCGCCAGGGTCTTGGTCATCGAGAGAATGGCCGCCTTGGTCATGGAGTAGACGCCCTGGCCCGGGGAGGCGAGGAGGCCTGCCACGCTGGCCACGGAGATGATGGAGCCGCCGGCGGCGCGCTTGTGCAAGTGCGCCACGACCTCGCGGATCATCCAGAAGTAGCCCTTCAGGTTGACGTCGAAGGTCTTGTCCCAGGCGGCGTTGTCGGCCGAGAGGAAGGGACCGAAGTGGGGGTTGGTGGCGGCGTTGTTCACCAGGATGTCGACGGCGCCGAAGTGCTTCACCGCTTCGGCCACCAGGCGCGTGCACTCGGACTCGCTCCCGGTGTGGGCGGAGATGGCGATGGCCCGGTCCTTGGGAAACGTCTCCGCGAATGCGGGCTCGATCTTGCGCGACGCGAGCACCACCCGTGCCCCCGCGGCGGCGTATGCGCGCGCGATGGCTTCGCCGATGCCACGGCTCGCGCCGGTGACGATCGCAACCTTGCCTTCGAGGCTGAAATCTGCGCCCATGTGGCGCAAGCACTTACCACGTCTTCACTGAACGTATAGGTCGATGGGACGAAAAATCGCTGACGCGGTGCACCATTGCCGCGATCCAGGCGCGTCCGTTCAGTGTACCGACGGGCGCTCCCGAGAGGGTCAGCCCACGAACGCGCCAAGGGCGCGGAATCGTGTGTACCGGTCCTGCGCCAGCTCAGCCGGACCGAGGGTGCTCAGGTCCTTCAAAGCGTCGATGATGGCGCGCTCCACGAAGGCAGCGGCAGCCGCAGGGTCCTGATGCGCGCCCCCGGCGGGCTCGTCGACCACGCGGTCGACGGCCTTGAAGCGGAGCAGATCGGGCGCGGTCATCTTCATGCGCGTGGCGGCTTCTTCGGCCTTGGAGCCGTCCTTCCACAGGATCGAAGCGCACCCTTCCGGAGTGATGACGCTGTAGGTGCCGTACTCGAGGACGTGCACGCGGTTGGCCACGCCGAGCGCCAAGGCGCCGCCGCTGCCGCCTTCGCCGATGATGGTGGCGATGATGGGGACCTCTGCGCGCGCCATGGACGCCAGGCACGCCCCGATGGCTTCGCTCTGGCCGCGCTCCTCGGCGCCGATGCCGGGGTAGGCGCCGGGCGTGTCGATGAAGGTGAGGATGGGCAAGCGGAAGCGGTCTGCGAGATCGTAGAGGCGGCGGGCTTTGCGGTAGCCCTCCGGGTGCGGCATGCCGAAGTTGCGTCGGACGTTGTCCTTGGCGCCGCGGCCCTTCTGGTGGCCGATGACCATCACCCCGCGCCCGTGAAAGCGGCCCATGCCGGCCACGATGGCGGAGTCCTCGCCGAACACGCGATCGCCGGCAAGCTCGGTCCAGTCGGTGATGAACCGCTCCACGTAGTCGAGCGTGTAGGGGCGGTTCGGGTGCCGCGAGAGCTGCACCTTCTGCCACGGAGAGAGGTCGGCGAAGATCTCCTTGGCGAGCTTCTTCGCTTTCTCCTCGAGGCGCCGCAGCTCGCTCTCGAGCTTGCGATCGTGCTCCGCCAGGGCGCGAAGCTCGCGCACCCGCGACACCAGGTCCACAATCGGCTTCTCGAAGGGCAAAACGTACGCGGCCATACGACCCAGACCACTACCACCACTTCCGACCGCTGTTGAGCGCCAAATCCGGGGCTACCGGGCCGCGCTCACTCCGCCGAGCGGATGTGGGCCTGGGACGCGGACACGCGCTCGCGGATGACGTTGAAGATGCGGAGCGGGCGTTCTTTGCCCTTGAGGGCTGCCGGCGGGAGCTCTTCGAACTCGAACCGGTTGTTCAGGAGGCCGAGCGTCTGCTCGCTGACGATGACCTGGCCGGCAGCGGCGATGCCGCAGAGGCGCGCGCTGGTGTTGGCGGTGTCGCCGATGACCGTGTAGCTGAGCGCCTTGGAGCTGCCCACGTAGCCGGCGACCAGGCTTCCGGTGTGGATGCCCATGCCGATGGCCAGCGGCGGGGTGCCGATCTCCATGCGCTTGCGGTTGAAGCGCCCCAGCACTTCCATCTGCTCGAGGGCGCAGGAGACCCCGCGCACGGCGTCGTCGGTGTGGGAGACCGGCGCGCCCCAGAAGGCCATGATCCCGTCGCCCATGAACTTGTCGAGGGTGCCTTCGAACTTGAAGATCGTCTCCACCATGAGCTCGAAGTACTCGTTGAGGAGCTCGACCATGAGCTCGGCGGAGGTGCCTTCGCTCATGCGCGTGAAGCCGCGGATGTCGCTGTTGAAGACGGTGGCCTCGGGGACGTGGATGCCGCCCTTCTTCACCTCGAGCTTGCCGCTCAGCACCTGCTCCGCCACGTTGGGCGAGAGCAAACGGGAGAAGCGCTCACGGTTGATGATCTCTTGCTCGATCTTCTTCGCGAGCAGCGTGTTCTCGATGAAGATCGCCGCCTGGTTGGCCACCGTGGTGATGACCTCCAGGTCTTTCTGCTGGAACTGCGCCAGGGCAGGGGAGTCGAGCCACACCGCGCCGAGCACTTCTTGCTCGTGCACCAGCGGCACCACCATGGCGCTGGAGATGCGGTTCAAGATCATCGATTTCCCCTTGGAAGCGGCGAAATCGCTGGAGGCGTCGTGGGTGAGCACCGAGGCCTTCTCGGCGATGGCGTGGTTCAAGATCGTCGACGACACCTCGATGGGCGCGTCGGTGCCGTCGCGGCGTTGTGCGGCCCGCGGCTGCAGGGTGCCGTCGGCCTCGCGGAGCATGATGACGCCGCGGTCGGCTTTGACGAACTTGAAGAGCGCACGGAGAATCTTGTCGAGGAGCTGGTCGATGTCCCGCTCCATGGCGATCTCCCGGGCGAGCTCCCAGGTGATGCGCAGGCGCTCGTAGTCGAGGCGCAGCTGGCCGGGATCGTGGGCCACCTGATCGAAGGGCACGAAGCCCTTGGTCTTGGCATTGATCTGTCGTTCGATGGCGCGCGCCGAGTCGAGCATGTCGACGCGGGTACCGGCCAGGGTCATGGGGCGCGGCGGCGGCAC